>JAHDIL010000173.1 GCA_020630835.1 Verrucomicrobiota bacterium | reverse complement strand
ACTAAGCATGACCGCCAACCCACCTGCCTCTGCCTCAGAGCCACCTACTCTGGCCGTATAGTCAGCAGCCACTACGACCCAATCTTTGCGGTTTGCTCTGCCTAAAAGATCAGCCATGAGGGTGTTTATATTCCCCACCTCTGCTACGTCACTGGCATGGCGCGTTACGCGGTAGCCAAAATTCCCGCCACGAAGAAGCCCCTGCACCCAGAGGGCTGCACTTTCTAACCCCTTTCGCGTTTCCGCACTCTCTCCCCTTCGTTCGCCAATTTTTTTGGTGAGCGTTTCGATGGCGAAATTCAAGAATTGGCTGTCAATCGGTCGGCGATTAAACGCCGCAGCTTCGATTCGCTTCTGCTCGTGCTCATCGAACTTATCCTCTGGTGCTTGTAGCTCGGTATAGAGCATAGAACCTACCCCGAGCACCAGCAGACCGAGCGGCAGCCCCATAGCTAGGCGTTTTATCCAAGGATTGACGACTATCTCATCGGTTTCAGGAGAGGATGGACTGGACATGATGTGCGGTAGGGATACGCAGTGGAGAGGATATGGGAAATCCCATCGCAGCAGAAAGCGCTCTGGTCAAGGCACCAGCATGCAGGGCAACTTTTCGCCGCATCCACGCTATTGATTTGCGCATTTCGACCCCTAACATGCAAGGAATGAAAACCCTCACCCCTCAAGTTTTTTGGCCCCTTTCGCTAGTCATTACTACGATGTGCCTTTGGACAAGCTCGCTCGACGCCCAGGACAAGCCAAACATCATTATCGTCATGGTTGATGACATGGGCTATGGGGATCTTTCCGCTACAGGTAATCCTATTATCAGGACCCCGCATATTAAAAAGCTCAAAGCAGAAGGCGGTGAACTGACCACCTTTTACGTGAGCCCAGTTTGTTCCCCTACTCGGGCTGCGTTGATGACTGGACGCTACAACTACCGCACACGGGTGGTCGACACCTTCAAAGGCCGCTCAATGATGGAGCCTGAAGAAGTTACCATGGCGGAGGTGTTTCAAGCCGGCGGTTATGCGACGGGTATTTTTGGAAAATGGCACCTTGGCGACAATTATCCGCTGCGTCCACAGGATCAGGGTTTTGAGGAAGTGCTTATTCATCGTGGCGGAGGTCTCGCCCAACCTTCGGAGCCGTTGGAGAATGAAGGCCGCTACACGGATGCCATTCTCTTTCACAACGGAAATAGCTACCAGTCCAAAGGCTATTGCACGGATGTCTATTTCGATTTCGCCTTCGAATTCATGCGCGAAGCAAAAGCTGAAAAGAAGCCTTTCTTGGCCTTCATCCCACCAAATGCTCCGCACGGCCCCTTCCACGATGTTCCCGAAAAAGCCTTGGCTCACTACAAATCTGTAGATTTATCTCCCCTCTACGACTACGAGGCTAGCGAGAGAGTTCGCGATACCACGGCGCGCATCTTTGCCATGATCGAGAACATCGATGAAAATATGGGCCGGCTGCGCGGTTTTCTTGAAGAAGAAGCCCTTGCCGAGAACACTATCGTCATCTTCATGACAGACAACGGACCGGCCGGAAAGCGCTACAACGGCCCTTTCCGCGGGACAAAGACACAAACGCTGGAAGGCGGGATTCGCACCCCCTTTTACATCAAGTGGCCGGCAAAGATCGCCAGCAATTTCGAGAACGATGCTCCAGCAGCACACATTGATCTCTTACCGACGCTTGCCGCTTTAGCCGATGTTCCTCTTCCCGAAATCCCGATGGATGGCTTGGATCTCTCAGCTCTTTTTAGTAAAGATGAGGAGGCTGCCGAGGCTGCCTCGGTTCGAGCGGATCAGCGACCTATCGTTATTCAAACTCACCGTGGTGACTACCCGCAGCAGTTTCATCATATAGCCGTTCGTCAAGGAGGCTGGAAACTTCTTCGTAACTCTGGATTTGGCCATGAGATCGATAATGGGAACACCCCCTTCGAACTCTATCATGTAGAAAATGATTTGGGAGAAGAGACAAATCTAGCTGATAAACACCCCGATCGAGTCAAAAGGCTTCAGAAAGCCTACCTGGAGTGGTTCGCCGATGTTTCCTCGACACGCCCCCATAATTACGCCCCTCCTCGTATTGTGCTATCTCCAAAAATGGAGCCCAAAATCGATCTATCGATCCAAGATTGGCGCGTGCCAGGCATTAATGAACCAGGCTGGGGATCAGAGGGCTCCTGGTTGGTGACTCTTGAAGAGCCCCTCAAACTGAAGGTCACGGCTCATTGGGGGGTCGAGGTCGAAGTAGATGAGGTGACTTTACGAGTCGGCAAACGAAGGCTGTCTTCCAAGCAAGCAGAAAAGGTGAAGACTGCTGAACTAGGAGTGCTTGAGCTCAGTGCAGGAGAGCATAACTTTGCGCTAGGATTAAAAGGCTTCACTCCGAAACAACGCGACCAAGTTTTCCGCTTTCTCACACTAGAAGAAGCGGAGAAGTAGGCGCGTCAAACCGCATCCATGATCGACCCAAAATCGGCGTCGAACAAGCGCCGATAGGTTTGTGACGCTTGCCCATCAGTTAGGCTTGCCAGGAAATCGCATGCCAGCCGAGCACGTTCCTGCTCTGTTTCGGCTTCGAAAAACAAACGCTCCTGCTCGGGAGAGCAAAGGTGAAAGTGAGAAGGCCCCGGACCATCAGGTATGACGTAAGTTTCAGCAAACACCTGAAACAATCGCCGAAGGATGTAGTCAGACTTGCGCTCCAGTTGCTGGAGCTGCTGGCTTTTGAAGACGAGGTCGAGAGAAATGCGCTTGAGAAGCTCGCTCTCCTGACGCACACGGGGGTCGATAGCCAATCGAAACCCATGACGCTTCGACTCCCCTTCGATCAAACTTTTAGCGCCGCCCAGCCTTAGCTCAGCGGAGGCAATAAACTGCCCAATCTTCCGCCCGACAAAGGCCTCGATCCGTTGCTTTTGCATGGCGTCGAAGAGTTCCTCGAGGCCCCTCTCTTCCTCTGCGCTGAGTTCCTGTCTCACCGCCCATCTCTCAATTTTTTCAATAGTGATAAAGCCAGCGTTAAAGCCATCGGCTATGTCGTGGAGTGAGTAAGCCGTGTCATCCGCCCAATCCATAATTTGGCATTCGATGGAGCGGAAGCTGTCTCGCTCTACTCCCGCTGAGATAGCAGCTCTCCACGCTCCTCCGCCGAGAGCATAATCAGCCCACTCTACCTGCTCGGAATAAAGGAAATGATTGTCCTGGTCAGGCAATTCATCCCAGAAAGTCTTGTATTTCAGAACGCCATCGAGCAACCCTCTGGTAGGATTCATCCCGAAAGTAGGGCCATAAAGGATCTCCGTAAGGATCCTCAGAGTCTGCGCATTCCCCTCGAAACCTCCATAGTCAACCATGCAGCTGTGCAGAGTGCGCTCTCCAGTATGCCCAAAGGGAGGATGCCCGAGGTCATGAGCCAAACAAGAGGCCTCCACCAAATCGGCATCGATGAAGAAGTCGCGCCCCAAGTGCTCAGATGTCGCATTTAGGCGATTACAGAGCGAGCGCCCCACCTGTGCCACCTCAATAGAATGCGTCAGACGCGTGCGGTAAAAATCATACTCGCCGCTGAAAAACACCTGTGTCTTATTCTGTAACCGACGAAAGGGCGCGCTATGAATCAAGCGATCACGATCTATCTGAAAATCAGTCCGATAATCGTCTGGTGATCGGCGAAAATTTTCATTCCGCCGATCTCTATCGAAATCGGAATAAAACTGATTTTCAGCGATCCGCATCGGTTACGCACTCTCGCTATGAGAGCTTGGGAAATGGCGTCCACTTTTGGTCGGATTGGCCACTCTTGATTGCTGTTTCGATGAATGCCATGCCTGCTACCCCGTCGTAAACGGTGGGAAAATCGTATCCTCCCTCTGGCGCAGCATTGCCATCGATTTGATCCGCGATCGCCTGAGCAGCAGCCAGATAGATATTAGCAAAGGCCTCTATAAAACCCTCCGGGTGGGCAAAAGGAGTGCGGGTGAACCCGTTGCCATTGGCCGCCTCCGACAGGTAATCGTTGCCACGGCGATAGATGCGACGTGGTGCATCGTGGTATTTAACAATCAGCTCATTGGGATCTTCCTGATGCCACTCTAGAGATGCTTTTGTCCCGTATACGCGGATATTCAGTGCGTTCTCATCACCATTACAGATTTGAGAGGCATGCAGCACGCCACTAGCGCCATTGTCGAGTTTGAGAAGGTTGTTCCCATCATCTTCCAGCTCGCGGCCAGGAATGAAGGTGTTCAGGTCAGAGCAAATGTCTGTAACCTCCAACCCAGTTATGTAGCGCATGAGATTATGGGCATGCGTGCCTATATCGGCCATGCAGTTGGAGATACCTGACTTCTTTGGATCGGTTCGCCAGCCACCGATTGGCCCCTCTGAGGCTTCCTCTACATTTCCCGTAGCATAGCCTTGAGGATACTCGGCCACAATTTTCAGGATCCGCCCCAGCTCGCCATCTTTGACCATGCGGCGCCCTTCTTTTACCATAGGATAGCCAGTGTAGTTATGGGTCAGGGCGAAAACTTTGCCAGACTTTTCAACAATGTCCTTAAGTTCTAAAGCCTCTTCAAGAGAGAGAGTCATCGGCTTGTCACAGATGACGTTAATACCGGCCTCTAGAAAAGCTTTAGCAGGCGGAAAGTGGAGGTAGTTTGGCGTCACGATCGAAACCAAATCGATACCATCTTCACGAGACGATTCTTTCTCCACCATCTCCTCGTAACTGGCATACACTCGGTCAGGATCTAGGAAAAAATCTTCGCCAGACAAGCGAGCTTTTTCTGGGTTTGCGGAAAAGGCACCTGCCACCAGTTCAATTTTCCCATCTAGGTTGGCAGCCATGCGGTGGACTTGACCAATAAAAGCCCCGCGACCACCTCCCACCATTCCCATACGTAGTTTTCTGTTCATTCTCGTCTTTTTGTTGGTTTTTTCGTATATCTGCGTAGCCGTAACCAATAGGCATCTCAGACTGGTCCCGCAAGGACATTCCCTCACGCGATCAGTGGAGCATTGAAATACGAGAAGGTTCCAGACTACCCTGCAAACCA
>JAHDIL010000172.1 GCA_020630835.1 Verrucomicrobiota bacterium | reverse complement strand
GGTGCTGGGCGGTCTGAGCTCTTGCCAGCCATCTTTGCAGGTCGATGAGCTGAAATTCAGAAGTGAAGGAACCGTTCCTCACGATAAGGAAGCTTTCACCCAAGGGTTTGCTTTCCAACAGGGACGTCTCTTCGAGAGCACAGGAAAATACGAACGCAGTGAACTGCGAGAGCTAGACCCGGAAACGGGAGCCGTGCTCAGGCGACGAGCTTTGCCAAATGAGGTTTTCGGCGAGGGGCTCTGCCTGATTGGCAATCGCATCGTCGTTCTGAGCTGGGAAAATGAGACAGGTTTTATCTTTGAACGGGACACTTTCGAACGACTCGGCACCTTCAGCTACAAAGGCGAGGGCTGGGGGCTAACAAGCGATGGCCAAGCTCTCTATATGAGCAATGGTTCTTCTCAGATTCAAATGCTGGATCCGGAGAGCTTCGGGGTTCTCTCAAGCTTCACTGTGACTCGCAACGGAACACCAGTAGCAGACCTCAACGAGCTCGAATACGTAGACGGTCAGCTGTTCGCAAATGTCTGGCACAGCGATCAAATCCTGCAAATTAATCCGGCGACAGGTGCCGTGATCGGAACGCTAAATCTGGCTGGCGTGGAGCGCCCCAGGCCTAGGGATGAGCAAGCGGTTCTCAACGGTATCGCCTGGCACGAGGAGTCTGGCCGCTTATTGGTTACCGGTAAGCTCTGGCCTCGGGCGTATTGGGTGAAGATAGAGTAAGAAAGGACGAGAAATTTCATTGACTGTGCTAACTCTGTTCCTAGCTTACCGCTCCCGAAAGTATGAAGAACCTTCTCATTTTCACATGTTTTAATTTCATCGCCACCTCCGCGTTTGCTCAACTCACACCTATCCTTGACGATTCAGGTGCGTTGGCGAGACACGGGATCATGAGCATATCGGGCGATGGGTCCACTTTGTTTGCTGAGAGCGGTGCAGGAAGCATAGATCGTTATTCAGCAACTTCTGGCTTTCTCGAAACGAGCTTGGTCGGGGATGCCTCATTCCGGTTTGACACTTTTTTGCACTCGATCAACACCGACGGGACAAAGTTAGTCGTATCACGCCAGCCCGCGAGCCCGACTCCCGGGTTTACCGCAGAGGCTTTTCTATTTTCGACCGAAACAGGGTTGCAGCAGCTCGAAACTCCCGCGGGATTCTCCTCTGCCTATGTTTTCTCTCTAAGTGATAACGGCAACTATGCTGGCGGATCTCTTACCAACGGGCTGAGCGATAGCCCTGCCGTTCGCTGGGATCTTACTAATAACACGAGCGATGTTATCGGCATCCTACCAGGAACCCCCCAGAATAGCCTTGGTTTTGGCTTTGGGGGGCGCGAAGCAGACGCGAACTCCTTGAGCAACTCAGGGGTCGTCGTAGGCACATCTACCGCTGCGGGCGCGAACGAAAGTTCATTCATATGGGATCCCACCAATGGCCTCCGTGAACTTGCTCGCCTCCCTCTAGCTGAAAAGCTCTATGGGTCTCTACCCACAACACCGTATTTTGGGGAGGCGCATGCGATCAGTCAGGATGGTTCTACCATCGTCGGCGCCGCTGGAGCTCTGGCCACCGTCTGGAAGAGTGCTGATATTACTCAAGTCCAAGCAGTTCTGCATGGAGCTCTGATAGACCTAACCGCTGATGGTTCGGTAGCTGTAGGCACTCAGATTGCCCCCAGCAAGACTGTCGCTGATCTGAGAGCTGCCTACGGCTCGAACGGTGGACTCCCAGCGGGTTTAGATCCTCTACTTTCTGCTTTTGAAGCTGGTGAAACTGAGATCGCCCCTGTTCTAGAGTTCCTTAACCAACAAGCCTCAATTCCTCAGGATGTCGCTCGTCTCTTTGTCGATCAAGCAGACTCTATGGGGCTATACTACGGCAATTTCCAACCTCAACAAAACGTCGCTATATTGTGGACAGGCGAGAAAGCAATCACCGTGAAGTCCTGGCTCGAGGCCAGCGGGGTAGCCGTAGGCAGTATCGCCCAATACGAGTTCGCCACCGGAATTAGCGAGGATGGCACTATTGTTTTGATTGCGGACCTCACGGATTCTTCAGGTGCCCCGCTCGCGATCAGCGACCGTTCTTTTGCCATTGCTCGCGCGGAGTCGCTGGCCGAGAGTGCTCAGCAGAGCGCGTCCAATCCCAACGCAATGTCACCAGGCTTGAACGGCATCACTCCTGGTTTCGGTTTACTTTCACTGAATGAAGATCTTGCGCGCAGCCTTTCATCCTCGACAGCCTTCGGTGCAACCCTTTCTTCTTTCAGCAATTTGACAATAAACGGTGCTCACCACCGCCTTCTCATGGACAATTCAGTCGGTGAAAACGGTTGGCATACGTGGGCAACCGGCGACTTTGGAAACCATGGAGAATTGAATTATGACATCCAGTCGGGGGAACTCGGAGCATCGCGCAACATTGGAGATGAAAATGTGCGCTTTGGGGTTGGTTTCGGTCGGACATTGATCGACCAAGACCTTCCGTTCAGCGGTGAGGCATCTATCGATGGAAACTACATCTTGGCTGAAGCGAATTACCGCATCCCTGATACTTCTCTCATCTTTTCCGGTCTCCTGTATGCCGGCGACTTTGATGCAAACGTGCGCCGTGGCTACCTAAATGCCGGCCTTTCTGACAGCTCGCGAGGCTTTACCCTTGGCAAGTCACGTTCCTTTCGACTGCGTGCGGACTGGAAGAATGCAGCGCGCCTAGGAGCGCTTTCCATTACCCCGCGCGTTGGCTGGACCTATTTGGACACGAAAGTTGATGGCTACACCGAAACAGGTGGGGGCTTCCCTGTAAGGTTCGATGCGCAGACCCAGAAGGCTCACGAGCTGCGCTTGGGGCTTGATCTTGATATGGATCTCAATGAAAGGGCAGACTTGCGCTTTATCGCCGAAGCGGTGCAGCGCTTTGACCAAGAAACAAATGTAAGCGGCTCGATTGTCGGCATTACACCCTTTTCGTTTAGAAACGAGGACTTGAGTTCTCTTTGGGGCCGTATTGGTGTAGAGTTCAGCTACGAGGTATTTGAGGACCAGGTGCTGCGCGGTGCCATCTTTGGTTCCACAGAGGGCAGCGACCCATCAATCAGCGGTGCTATAAATTATAACATTGGTTTCTGAGCCAAGCCAAAACCTCACGAGGAACAGTGCTACCGATTTGAGCGTAATGCGACGCATCGCGCAGTAACCCGCGCTTTTCAGCTCCTTTCTGGAGGATCTCTGCTTTTTGCCTCAGGGCCGCGCGGATCATTCCGGTCTGCCTCTTGCCGAAGTAGCCCTGCTGTGTCGTGGCTTTCTGCAAAGCCAGCAGTCTCCAGCGATCCATTGCTGGGGTCTCGATCGACAATTGCCCCTCGTGGCCGGCATGCTTCTCCACTGATGCGTCGCCAGCAGGTGAACTGTCTGGCACAAGCCCCACCTGATAACGCGCCGTCAGGCGCAGCCAGAGTTCGTAGTCTTCACACACACGGAACCGCGGATCAAAGCCGCCGAGCTCATCCCAGACCTCGCAGGCTATCATCACGCATGATGGCCCGATGCTACAGCGCTCTACCGCCTGCGCAAACAAATCCCCGCTCCGCTGCTGCCAATGTTTGGGGCGCCTGATGGCTTTGCCATCTCGCACCCAGCGTTCGGTCGATTGCGACACGAGAAAGTGCGGGTTTTCGCCGTGAAACCTGAGCTGAGCTCGAAGTTTATCGCTTCCCCAAACATCGTCCGAGTCGAGAAAAGCGATCCAGTCTCCCGTGGCATCAGCAGCTCCTGTATTTCGAGCTGCAGCAACTCCTCCATTTTTTTCGAGCTGTATCCATCGAACTCCCCGCCGCTCAAGTTCCTCGCGTAACGAGGCATTGGTCCGGCGCACGCCCTCTTCAGAACCATCATCAACAACGATGAGCTCATAGGAAATCTCTCCTTGTTGGCTGATGACACTCCTCACGGCTCGCTCCAGCAGCTGGGTGCGCTGATACGTGGGGATAATAACAGAGACCTGAGGCATGCGGGACAGTGTTTCATCATCACTCAGCCTGCGCACTTGGCAACAACGGAGATACAGGCCATGGTCACGAATGTCGGCCCCTGAAAACTCAACTCTAGAGCCTATCGAACCCGATCAGCGAAAACGAAAATTCCGCGGGCTAGGGTGTATCTTCTTCGTTTGTGCCTGCGGTTTTGTGATAGCCTGCACAGGCGTCTACATGGGCTGGAAGGCTCGCCATCTCTTCCCTTTCACCTATGAGAGAGATGGCTACACCCCAATTGTAGCAAAAGGAGACGTGGCCAACATAGAGGCCGCGCCAAAAACTGACACTTATGTCCTCAGTCGCTCCATTATTTACACCGCACCAAAGACAAACCATAGGCTGGTGCTCATCGGCGGAGAGTCCACCGAGATCCATGCAGGGGTGTTTCATCAGAACGTGCGCGTGGTGTCGCCAGTCGTAAGGATCAAGCCCGGAACAAAGTTTTTAGCAGATGCCGAGATAATCACCAGCCATCTAGATGACACCGGTGTCGTATATGAAGGCGAGAGAGAGGTGCGCAAACGATTCTAGGGAAAGCCGAGCCATGTCCCTCTACATCCATATCCCCTTCTGCCACCACATCTGCCCCTACTGTGGATTTTACAAACATAAACCAGGGAAACTCGCGAACGCCGAATTCGTAGACGCGGTGCTCGCCGAAGCACGCTGGCGGAGAGAGCGTGACGAGCTGCCTAAAACTGGCTTTGATACCGTCTACATGGGTGGCGGGACACCGACCTTTCTCAGCGAAACCCTGCTCACCAGGCTGATTACAGGTCTGCAGGAGATACTTCCGATACGCGACGCAACCGAGTTCACACTGGAAGCTAATCCCGCCACCTTTTCGAAGGAAAAAATCGCTCGTGTCCGCGATCTTGGGATAAATCGCATTTCGCTCGGCGTGCAGTCCTTCACTCAAAAAACGCTAACCACCCTTGGGCGCGATCACTCTCCTGCCGAAGCCATCGAAGCCTACAAAACGCTGCACTCGGCTGGCATCCCGAACGTGAGTATCGACCTTATGTTCTCCATCCCTCACCAAACTCTAGCCGAG
>JAHDIL010000171.1 GCA_020630835.1 Verrucomicrobiota bacterium | reverse complement strand
GCTAGGCAGGCTTTTGACACGATCAAAAGTAACCTCGCGTCGGCGAACACCGCTTCCTACACAACGCTGATTCAAAAATCGGAAGGTGGGCGCGTTGTTCCCAAGGGCTTTGCTCCTGATGTTAACTTAGATTTCAAAGTGTTCACAGATGTGAGTAAGGAAGTCGAGGCGACTGAAAAGCTCGGCCCTTTTGGGATGGGCCTGTTTTTTATGGGGAATTTTGGCGATGTAGCTGAATGGAGGACTCTTAGCGAAAACACGGGCGCGCGGGGGTATTTTCTCGCTCATGGGGCCGGGACTCTGAACGAGCCCAGTTGGATCGGCCAGACAGCTTACCGTGGAGCACAGTCTCAAGGCTATTGGCTTATGGAGTTTAGGCCGGCCCCTTATGCGCTCTATGACGTTTTTCCTGGGACGGGACAGAATCGAGCTTCTCCTAATGCCGAACTTTATGAGGATTGGTATAACCCTAGGCGGCATAATGATTCTCTCCAGCCGCTAGCAAGGAATGTTATTTTATTCGGTGTAGAGCCGGTGCGCATTGAGGATGGTGACATTCGAGCTGCTGCGGATTCAGGTGCGCTCGCTTATGATGTTGGTTTGCGTGCCGTTCGGCTTAGGCAGCAGCTGTCAACTACAGGAGCAACTCTGACGCCAGAGCAGCTCGCTATCTATGAGGCTGAACTGAATCCGCCCCCGCTCGTCAGAGTAACCATGCTCGTTCTTGATGATACCGATGCTCGGCTTATTGAATCAGGCGACAAGTCTTTTCCGAACGGGTTTACCCCAGAGGACGTCAAGTTTGCCCGTCTGGGAGACGTGGAGACGGAGCTGGAAGGGCTTGCTGGAAGTTTAGATCTAGAGGGAATCCAATATCAGGTGTTTTCATCATTGGTGCAGATTCGGAGCGCAATCCTGACGGACTAAGTTGAGGCTCCATCTAGTGGGAAAAATTATGGAGGACCAAAGAAAAATGAAAAATAGGAGGCGCACACTACCACAACGGCGGGCCGGTTTTACCCTCACCGAACTCCTAGCTGTGCTTGCGGTAATGGGGATAGTAATGGCCTTTTCGGTTCCTCATCTGGCCCCTCTGCTCGGGGCTGCGAGTCTTAAAAAAGATGGAAGCACTCTTGTTTCATCGCTGGGAGAGGCGCGACAGTTGGCCATGAGTTTAAGCACGGACGTGGAGGTTCGATTGTATGAGAACCCGAATGTGAATAATGCGAGCTCAAAAAATTATATTGGATATCAGACTTTTCGCTTCCCGCCAGATGGGGCCCAAAATGACGACCCTTCGGGTATGGTCCCCGTCCAGAGACGTATTAATTTTTCAGACGGTATCATGGTCAATACACAGCTCTCATCGATAGTGAACTTTGCTGGTCTTGCGACAAATGACCGGCGGAATCGCGAGTCTGGGCGGGTCGGGCCAACCCAAGACACCGTTGATCTAGAGTTGGTTGCAGGGGCTCCGCAGCCTGTTACCTACGTAGCCTTTCGCTTTACCTCAAATGGAGGAACAAACTTTGCCGTGGATTCGAACGTTCAGGACACTTACCACATAACGTTAGTCAGTGATGAGGCGAGTGCGGTGGCCCCTGCTGCGCAGCTTAGAGATTTCTTCACGGTGCAGATCAACCCTTTAAACGGGTCTTTGCAGGTTTTCGAGCCCTTGCCGTGACTTCGGGGGCGCCCAATTATTTGCTGAGGCACTTTTCTGCAACAGCTTCCCATTCGTGCTCTCAGCGGTGTTGATTTACCCGGCAGAATCGTGCGAAAAACGATGTTTTGCTGAGTAGATTGCCTCCTCCAAAAACTTTTCAAAAAACGCTTGTGAAATTTTTCACAAGCGTGTATCTGTCGCTCCTTTTCCCGAGCGAATTATGGGCAATTTATTTCCCCGTTGGACCAATACTCTGGCTATTAAGATCGCCATCTGCGCAGGTGCCTTAGCGACTTGTGTGGTGGCGGTTGCGTGGTATTCTTGGACGCCGAAACATACACGTGTCGGCTACATGCCTCAGCAGCCTATCCCGTTCGATCACAGTCTCCATGCCGGGAAATTGGCGATGGATTGTCGTTATTGCCACAGCTTTGTCGAAGAATCCGCCCATTCTAATCTTCCGGCAGCCCAAGTCTGTTGGAACTGTCACGGCCCTGGTAAGGTAAAGTCTGATTCCCCGAAATTGGAGCCTCTGCGCGCAGCCATGGACGAGAGTTACGAGGGCTACACGGGCGATCCGATCGAGTGGGTGCAGATCCACGAGACTCCGGATTACGCCTATTTTAACCACTCTGCGCATGTGAACCGTGGGGTGAGTTGCGTCGAGTGCCACGGGCGGGTCGATGAAATGCCTGTTGTTTATCATGCTAAGTCCTTGAGCATGAGTTTTTGCCTAGACTGCCACCGCAATCCGGAGAAAGCCTTGCGGCCAGTAGAGCAGGTGACCAATCTTGGGTGGTCGGCGGATGATTTAGGCCAAGACGATTTCTATGCCTATCTTGCCGAAAAGTCAGGCAAGCCCGCTCAAGAATTGAAAGCGGCTGATGCTGGCGAGGAGTGGTCGCAGGAACTTGTAGGGGCCCATTTGCAAAGAGTTTGGGGGGTCAATCCTCCTCAGCAATGCGCGGCATGTCACCATTAAACCTCCTTGCTCAGCTTTATTCTGACCCTCAACGAATTTCTCTTCCATGAAGCGTAAGTGGACTCATCCTGAAGAACAGCCTTCTTCCCGTAAGCAATGGCGCAGCCTCAATGAACTCGAGGGTAATCCTGAGTTTGATGAGTGGTTGGCTCGCGAGTTTCCGCAGGGTGCTGCGGAGGTAGAGATGGATGGGGATTCCCGCCGCAGTTTCATGAAGCTCATGGGTGCCTCCACGGCGTTAGCCGGTTTTGGGGTCGCTTGTAGCCGTCCTGTTCGTAATCTTGTCCCCTTTAACGAGCACGTGGAATGGATTGTCCCCGGGCGCGCGCTCTATTATTCGACTGTTAAGCCGCGTCTTGGGGGCTTAGGTGGCGAGCCGCTGGTGGTGACAACCTATGAAGGGCGCCCCACAAAGGTCGATGGTAATCGTCTGCACCCTGATGCGAACGGAGGTTCCTCTGCGTTCACGCAGGCTTCAATTTTGAATCTTTATGATCAGGAGCGGTCTCGCGGCTATCTCCAGTCGGGAGCGCCGACCACCGGCGTTGCCTTCGATGATGTTCTTACAGCACTTCGCGATCAAAAGGATGGTTCCGGTGTGGCGGTTCTCCTGTCGCCGACGACGAGTCCGGTGCGTAATCGGTTGTTGCGTGACCTTGCTGCTGCCAAGCCAGGGCTAGCGCTCTACAGCTATGAGGCGCTCGAGCCTGCGGGTCGTTCCCTCGCGTGGGAAGCGGTATACGGTCAAGGAGGCATCCCAAATGTCTCTCTGAAAGGGGCTAGGAAGATTCTTTCGCTGGCTTGTGATTTTCTTGATCAGGAAGTCGTTGGGGATTTAGCCTCTGCGGAATTTGCTAAAGGTCGCGACCCAGAGGGGGCGATGAATCGCCTGTATATGGTGGAGTCTGCTTTCAGTCTCACCGGAGGTCAGTCAGATCACCGGTATCGTGTGGCTGCCTCTCAGGTGCCTGCGGTTGCCGCTTTGATCGCAACGGAGATAGCGAAAGCTACTGGAGATCAAGAGCTTGCCGCCCTGGCTCAGCCGATAGTGAAGAAGCTCGTCAAGGGTGTCTACAACACAAAATGGATTAAAGAGTGTGCTGCTGACTTTGTTGCCAGTGCTGGAGAGTCCGTCGTTGTTGCGGGAAGCCGCCAAGCGGATGTTGTCCACGCTTTGGTGGCAGGTGTCAACCGTGCGCTCGGAGCTGACGGCAAGTTTATCAAAGCCTATCGACACGATGTTGTGCCCACTCGCTCGATCCGAGCGCTGAACAAATCCATTAGCGCTGGCGAGGTAAAGACTTTGATCGTCCTTAGTGAGGGTGATTTCCTCTTTGATGCTCCCGCCGGCGTGAAGGCTGCTGAGCTCTTTGCTGAGGTCGAGACGACTATCCACCTTGGGGTGAATCAGAACATGACCGCGCGTGCAGCCGACTGGCATGTTCCTTCGACCCACTACCTTGAGTCATGGAGTGACAATGTAACGTTGTCGGGCCGATATTCGGTCCAGCAGCCGATGATAAATCCTCTTTGGGGCGGTGTCTCGGTTGAGTCTTTTTTGTTGTCTCTCATGGTTGAGGAATCGGGGGAAGACGCGGTGCTTGCCAAGGTGCGTGAAAGCGCATCCTCCTTGGGCGCTGGAAACTGGAGTGAAATTGTTCGCGATGGTTATTCGGCATCGTTTCAGCTTCCCGAAGTCGCTGCCAAGCCTGCTGCGCTTGCTGGGCGAGTCGCTAAATTTAAGCTTCCAGACCTGCCGCATCCGGAGGCGCTGGAAATCTCGTTGGTGGCGGGTTCTGCTACCTATGACGGGCGTTTTGCTAATAACGGATGGTTGCAGGAGGCGCCTGACCCGATTACCAAGCTTACGTGGGATAATGCTGCTCTTATTTCGGCAGGCACAGCGAAGACACTCGGGGTAAAGGATGGTGATCTGGTTTCGTTTGAAACTGAGAAAACTGGTTCACTTGAGCTGCCTATCCTTGTTTCACCCGGTCACGCTGATTACTGCGTAACTGTTGCAGTGGGTTACTACGGTGATCTTGCTGATGGGGCTGTTAGCGAGGGCGTTGGTTTTAACGTCTATCCTATGATGCGGACCGCAGGCCAGTCTGTTGTGACTGGGGTGACGGCTACCAAGACCGGTGAGAAGCATGAGCTAGCGTTAACCGCTGAGCACTATTCTATGGAGGGTCGTGCCATCGCCCGAGAAGGCACGAAGGAGATGTTCGAGGAAAAGCCTGATTTCGCTAAGAAACAGGGCATGGATAGCCATATTCCTGAGAACGTCCCTGCTTACATCGGCCCTGACTATAAGGACGGTGAGTCGCCAAAGAATAAAATCGTTCCCGTTATCCCGGGGCATGAGTGGAAGCCTGACGTTCATCACCAGTGGGCGATGACAGTTGATCTTAACACATGCACGGGTTGCAATGCTTGTGTCATTGCTTGCCTGGC
>JAHDIL010000170.1 GCA_020630835.1 Verrucomicrobiota bacterium | reverse complement strand
GTTCTGCGTCAACGTTGGGCGGCCATGCTAGAAGAAGGAAAGCAAAAACGACTCAATGGAAACTGATACCCGAGATAAAGTTATCGGGATTGCCGCTATGGCAGACGGCCACCTGCTAAGTGACTCCCGCGCCGGAATCCCTTGGGAGCTTCCTCGCGATAGAACATTCTTCCGCAATCAGACAAAGGGGCAAAAACTGCTCCTGGGGCGCGTGACCTATGATGAGATGCGCGGCTGGTTCCAAGATGATCACCTCCCCTGCCTCGTTTCTCGGAATTCTGATACCGTTTCCCTAGAAAGGGCTCATCACACTGCGGCAAGCTCCGTCAGCGCGGGCATAGAGAGGCTGAATGCCTTGCGGAGCGGTCCTATCTACGTTTGTGGCGGAGCCAAAATCTATGACCTAGCCCTACCCCTGTGCGATGAACTGCTGTTGACACGAGTCAACGGCCGCTTTGATGGAGATCGTTTTTTTCCTGCATGGGAAAGCACGTTCCGCCTGGTCTCTTCAGAATCCTTCCCCCCCGACAAGTGGAATGCGTGTGGCATGAGTATAGAAAAATGGGTGAGGAATACTCACTGACAGGCCCTTTCGATAAGGAAATGCACTATCAACGCAATAGGCATGCGCCTTCAGCGCTGAGGAGAGGCGCGTCTCTTCGTCGACTCATTTTTATCTGAGCAACATGGGGAGACTTACAGTTATCCTCGTCCCCCTCCAGCTCAGTATGCCGGCTGGACATTAAACAAATATCGGGAGGACCTCTATCTATTTAGCGCACTTATCTCGAATGGTGCTTTCCTCACCCGCATCCATCTTTTAAAGTAAGAATATGTATCGAACACTTCTTCGAGCCTTCTTCACCGCTGTTTTCGCTATGAAAGCGACGGCCCAGGAACTCCCTCCCGCTCAGCCAGCTCCCGAGCTACGCCCCACTCTAGAGTTAATCTATGATACCTGGCAGCGCGCCCTAAACGAAAAGGATTTAGCCACATGGCAGCAGGTGACAGCTCGCTCTCGGCAGATGGAAACGCAAAACCGAATAGTCTCGCAGCAACTTCCCTTTCCCGAGACTCTACTAAACGACCCCATAGCAGCTCCGTCTCTCGGTGGACTCACTGCCTTGGGCACCTTCAGCACAGGGCAGAGCGCCAGCTCTGTCTACTACGGGCGCGTAAATTTCGGCGAATCTGCCGCTGGTGAAGTGCCGAATAATGTCATCGTTCTTCAGTTCCTCAAAGATGTAGGAGTGTGGAAGTTCGACACACTCCGTCTGGTAAAGTTCGGGCCTGACGGTGATTTACTAGGGCAACTGCGCTCAGGTGATCTCAGCTTTCTAAGCGGGCCGGAGTTTCAGCCGTCCCGTCAACTCCCTAAAATTTCTCCCGCTGTGACGCGCCCTGCTTACGTGGCTGAGGCTTGGGTGGGAGCCAACAACGCACAAGTAACCATCTCGGTGAATGGAAACCCCGCTAGCGAATTCGCAAACGCTCGGTCCTCTGAACTCCTGCTTGGAGGTGTTCGACGCGGGACGAACCGCCTAACCATCCAGACAAAAGCTAACCTCGCAGCTTCTAACGACACCGGAAACGAGATCGTTGAAATCGGGATCTACGCAGCCCCCAATGCCCAATCCCCCGCAGAGCGAGTTTTTTATGAGAAGATCCCCGCCACGGCAAGCCCTCAAAGTTTCGAGAGGGCCTTCGTAGTCGAGTAGAGACCGTCTCAGACTCAATCGAGCCCCAGCTTCTTCAGCTTAGGTGAGATGACCACTCGACAATAAGGATTGCGGTCTTTGTTCAGACGATAGTAATCCTGGTGATATCCCTCTGCCTCCCAGAAGGTAGCCGCAGCAGTAATTTCCGTGACTGCTGGATCATCATATTTCCCGCTAGCATCGAGGGCTTTCATCGAGGCCTCGGCAATCTTTTTCTGCTCATCTGAATGATAAAAGATAGCCGACCGATACTGTGGGCCACGATCAGCCCCCTGCTGATTTAGAGTCGTCGGATCATGGGCCTGCCAGAAAACATCTAGAAGCTCGGAAAAGGAGATCTTCGTTGAATCGTAGAGCACCTCGATCACCTCAGCGTGACCTGTCTTTTTCGTATTGATCTGCTCATAGGTGGGATTCTCTACATGCCCGCCCATGTAGCCGCTCTTCACTCCAAGCACTCCCTCCAAGCGCTCCATGACAGCCTCGGTGCACCAAAAACATCCTCCCGCTAGAGTGGCAATCTCTTGATTCTCTTTCAGGTCAGTCACGCTTTTTGTCATAGGGGTCTTTTCGAGATTCTCTTTTGGCTTCTGATCTTGCGCGCATCCGATGATTGGAACCGTCACGGCGCAAAATAGAAAGCTTCGTAAAAGGGGCATTAAAAAAGGGTTTGTTGTCATACGAAGCGAAGCGTCTCACAGGCTTTCTTTTGTTTCAAGAGCACAAGAAAACCCACCGCTATCAGATCTGAGAATTCCGGTGCGGAGAATCACACTTTTCGCACTCTATCCCATTGACCTTCTTATAACTATCGGATAAAAATGGCAAAGTTATTAGCCTTTTCGCATGCCGCGTCCGAAAAACACGACTGAAACTGTTCAAATCACCCTGTCGACGACGGCACAGGTGAAGGAGCTGTTGGAAGAGTTATCGAAGACAGGCTTCTACGGGAAAAACGCTGCCGACACAGCTCACATGCTACTCAAAGAGAAAATTCGAGACCTGCAGAAAGAGGGACAGGCACCCTCTCCAAAGTTTTGACCCCTCTTCATTTTAATCGTTTCAGGACTCTGCCCCCTTACCTTTCCTTATGATCTCTCAGCCTCGATCTCTTTCTCCAGCAACTCCGAGTGAGGCTATCGATGACTCCTCTACGCAGAGTGAAAGCGCCCAAGTCGCGGCGATTCAAAACCTCGCCAATGAGCTAAAAACGGACTTCCCACAGCTTTCACAGCTTTTGTCACGCTCTATGAGTGATGATGATGTTTTCGTCGGTGGTCGGAACTAAGTCCCTCATCAATAGCCCGCGAATGCTTGAGTGCGGCGAATGCGGCGAATGCGGCGAATGCACTTGTCACAGAAAGGGTGTCTGCTGTTATACTCCAGTAACCACAACCCTACCGCAAACGATGAACCCACACCGTATCCTTCCTCTACTGCTATTCCTCACGGCTCTCTACTTCTGCCCAAACCTGACGGCAATAGACTACAAGTCGGAGATCCACCCTATTCTGAATAAAAAATGCTTCAAATGCCATAGCGGGCCGCGCTCTAAAGGGAAGCTGCGCATGGATAGCGAGAGCTATTTCTCGAAGCGAATCGGTGGCGACAAGCCGCTCATCATACCGGGAGACCCTGCTAGTAGTGTGCTCCTGATTAAAGCCAGCATGCCCCGCTCGAATGACGACGCCATGCCACCACCACCAGCACGCGAACGAGGTGCCGAGGCGATGACCAGCAGCGAGTTACAACTCATCAAACAATGGATCGCGGCAGGAGCCTCGTTTAAGCCAGGCGCTTCAACGACCGAAACCACGGCGAATCCCAGCGAACCAGAAACCGAAAAAGTCTTCCACACTTGGACCAACACCGAGGGGAAAAGCCTAGAGGCAGCTTTCCTGGGAGTCGAGGGAGCCAACGTCCAGCTGGAAGGGCGCAATGGAAAAGTTATTTCATATCCTATTCAAAACTTGAGCGAAAAGAGTAAAGAGCTCGGGCGGGAGTTACTCCAGAAAAGGCAATAGACTCGACGAGAGCACAGGCAGGAGTGGTCACCGCTGAGCCTGCCACTCGCCATGAATCTAAGGCACCTCGAGCTATTTTACTACACCGCCAAAGCAGGAGGCTTATCTGCTGCCGTAGGCATCCTGCGCCAACCCATCCGGCAGCCGGCTCTCAGTGCCCAGCTGCAAACGCTAGAGTCGGACCTAGGCGTCTGCCTATTCCATCGCCGCCCCTTTTCACTTACCCCTGCAGGAGAAGAGCTATTTGATTACATTGAACCCTTTTTCCAAGGCCTGTCACAAACGTGCCACCGGCTAGTCGAAACAGAACGACACTCTCTTCGTATAGTGGCTGGCCCTTCGACTTTCTCAGTCCATATTCCGGATGTTCTCAAGGAGCTAAAAAACGAGGAGCCGCAGCTGAACCTGCGCCTGCAGGAATCCTCAGGTTCGGAAGCCATATTAGACTGTATGCGAAAGCAGGAAGCAGATCTCGCCATCTGTGCGCTAACGCCAGAGCAAGCTGAATGCCTGACTGGATTTAGCTGCCGAAAGCTCACCGAGATCCCGCTCGGCATCCTGCTCCCGAGCAATTTGTCAATCACTAGCTTAGATGAGATCCCTCGCTCGGATGACAATACGCTATGCGAGCCACTCATCTCGCTACCCCGCGGCGAGATCGCTGCCAGCTTGTTCCAGGCAGGCCTTCGAAAGATGGGATACAGTTGGCGCCCCACTATTGAGGTAACGGATTTCCGCACAGTCGCCGCCTATGTCGCAAGCGGTTTCGGTATCGGCATTGCCACCAAAATACCTGGCCAAGACCTTCCCGGAGACCTGAATCTGATCGACCTACCTGAGGCATTTCCTCGCCTCGGTATTTTTGTTATAGCGAATAAGCAGACGACTCCGCCCATAAGGAGATTCCTCGAGCTTTTGCATCAAAAAGCAGAGGATATATTTTCATGAATTTGTATTCCCAGTGCTTGCAAGCTAGAAAAGATCAGTGAAACTGTTCTTATGATTAGGCGGCGTAACTTTATGATAAGTGCAGCGATTTCCGAGAAACGACTAACCGTCGCTCTGATAGTGCTATCGCAGCTCGGTGGGCTTTTCAGCAGGCCTACGCACGGCGCAGAATCCTCACCAATCGATTCACTCGGTCCCCCACGGCTGGCGGTTGCTTTGGGGGAGCCCCCTCGGCATTTCGCCTTCGCTACAACTCATCGCTTTTACTATGTAAGCGTAGATGGCCGTCTGCGCTCTGCCTCGCTTACTGACGCGGCGAATGAACAAGCCTCTATCGTCACCAATTCACTTGGTAGCAGCAGCGACATTCTGCCTCTTTTCGGATCACTATTCACAGCGACCAATCGAGGCCTGTGGGAGATATACGACGAAAACTATGATG
>JAHDIL010000169.1:4918-5155 GCA_020630835.1 Verrucomicrobiota bacterium | reverse complement strand
AAAAGGAGTATTCCCGCTCAATGGAAGATCCTACGGCTTGGTGGTCTGAGCAAGCGCGCAAACTCACCTGGGAGCAGGACTGGCAGACTGATCTCGATTGGTCTGAGGCTCCATTCGCGAAGTGGTTCGTTGGTGGAAAGCTTAACGCCTCCGTCAACTGCATCGATCGGCACGTGGCCGCAGGAAAGGGAGATCAGGTCGCCATTCACTGGGTTGGTGAACCGGGGGATACGCGTG
>JAHDIL010000169.1:0-4901 GCA_020630835.1 Verrucomicrobiota bacterium | reverse complement strand
AGGAGCTGTTGGATGAGACTTGCCGTCTCGCGAACGGACTGAAGGCCCAGGGGATACAAGCAGGCGACCGTGTGCTCGTCTACATGCCGATGGTGCCCGAGGCTGCCGTGGCTATGTTGGCCTGCGCCCGCATCGGTGCGGTTCATTCCGTCATTTTTGGTGGGTTTTCGGCACAATCCATTGCGGATCGTCTGGAGGACTCACAGGCGAATGCCATTATTACGGCAGACGGCGGGTGGCGACGAGGTAGCGTCGTGCCGCTGAAAGCGAACGTGGATGAGGCTATCCAAGGGAAAGAGGGCGTCTCGACCGTCGTCGTTCTTAAGCGTTGCGAAAATGAGGTGGCGATGGAGGGCGGCCGAGATATTTGGTGGCATGATCTCGTAGCAGATCAGGAAACTGTCTGCGAGCCAGAGGCAGTCGACTCTGAGCACCCGCTTTTTATCCTTTACACCTCAGGTTCCACAGGTAAGCCGAAGGGCATTCTTCACACCACGGGTGGTTACTTGACCGGGGCGAGCACGACTTTCCGGTATATTTTTGATCATCATGAGGGCGATGTTTATTGGTGCACGGCCGATGTTGGCTGGATAACCGGTCATAGCTACATTGTATACGGGCCTTTGGTCGAGGGGGCTACGCAGGTAATGTATGAGGGGGCGCCCAATTTTCCGGATTGGAGCCGCTTCTGGGAAATTATCGAAGCTTACAAGGTATCTATTTTTTACACCGCGCCCACGGCTATTCGGGCTTTCATCAAAGCAGGCGATGAGTTTGTCGATAAGCATGATCTTAGCTCCCTGCGCGTCTTAGGGACCGTTGGTGAACCGATCAATCCAGAGGCTTGGCTATGGTATCATAGAAAGATCGGGGGCGAGCGCTGCCCGATCGTTGATACCTGGTGGCAGACAGAGACGGGAGCAATTATGCTGACGCCTCTTCCTGGTGCGACTCCGACGAAACCAGGGACAGCGACGAGGCCTTTCTTTGGTGTTGATGCCGCTATTCTTGATGAGGAGGGTAAGCCCTGCCCAACTAATGAGGCGGGTAAGCTGGTCATTCGGCATCCCTGGCCGAGTATGCTGCGCACGATCTATAACGATCCAGAGCGCTTCAAAGAAACGTATTGGAGCGAATACGATGGTGTTTACTTAGCCGGTGATGGAGCGCGGACTGATGAGGATGGCTATTTTTGGATCGTTGGACGTTTGGACGATGTCCTGAATGTCTCGGGTCACCGACTAGGCACGGCTGAGGTGGAGAGCTCCCTCGTGGCTCACGATTCCGTAGCTGAGGCTGCCGTTGTTGGTCGCCCGCACGAGATTAAGGGCCAGGCCGTGGTGGCGTTTGTCACCTTAAAGGACGGCTATGAGGCTGGTGATGAGTTAGCAAAAGAGCTGCGTAATCACGTGGGCCATGAGATTGGAGCCATAGCGAAGCCCGACGATATCCGTTTTGCCGCAGGCCTCCCGAAAACGCGTAGCGGAAAGATCATGCGCCGTCTGCTCAAGGAGATTGTTTCCGGTGGTGAGGTTAAGGGGGATACGACGACCTTAGAGGATTTTAACATCGTCGAGCAGCTTAAGCGTCCGTAGCCAAACGGCTAGGTGGGCGAGGAAGAGTGTGCGGCCAGCGGAGATTCCCGCTTTCACCTGACGGGGGGGAGGCGGCCTTCTCCTCTCCATGCGGTTTATTCCGCGCCGTATCTTCTGCTCGCCGTCTGCTGCCTAGTTTTTACGGCTTGGCTGAGCGGGGTGGATTGATTCCGTGAAGCGGCTTTCTCATACAGAAAGTGGTGACGGCGAGCTACCAATCGGCACGGGCTCGAAGTCCGCTGGGATTCCAGGAAAATTTTCCTCACGGAAACGATCCCAAAGTTTCCGCGTTTCTTCTGACATGAGGTCCTGCATCTTTTCGGTGCACTCTCCACAAACGAGTGCGCCATCGTAGAGGTCCTCGCCAGCGCAAGCAGCGAGGAGGGAGAATTCATTGCCTTTGCAGCCCTCCCGTGTCACGTCACAAAAGCAGCATTCATTGAGATTTGTCTCTTCTTTAGCGTTCTCTTCGTGAAACTCGTGAAGAGTCTGTTTTGACTCCTCAGACATTTCGTCCATCATACTTTGGAGGCAGGGAGCGCAGAGGGCGAACTCCATAATGACCTCGCCATCTTTAAATTGCTTTGAGATCTGGTAGCCTTCTTCAAAGTGGGCCAAGCTTTCGCCGCAACGTGTGCAGCAGCGAAATGGGCGATCCTCATAGAAGGAGTGCAGTTCTTTTGGGATCTCTTTTGGCTCGGGTGGCTGCGGTTCTCGTTCCATAAGTTGAGGGTGCTATAGCATCATAGTCTCTCAGGACTGTCAACCGGCGGTCGCGGCGTGATGCTGCTTTTCGAAGGAAGCGTGATCTGTGCCAGCGTAAAGATAGCTGATGAAACCGAAGTTCTGTCCTGCGGTAACGTTCTCCGCCAAATCATCAATGTAATGAGTGCCTGATGGATCAACGCCGAGTTTATCGACTACGCGCTGATATATTTGACGATCTGGTTTCATGCAGCCTTCTTCGTAGGAGTAGATATGGCCGTCGAACTCGCGAAAGATATCGTAGGTCTTTTCGAAAAATGAGGCATGAATTTCCGAAGTGTTGGAGAGCATGTATAGAGGACATCCCTCCTGCTTGCGACGGCGAATGAAATCGAGCATCGCGGCATTCGGTGTGAAAATATCTTCAAGGACTCGACGGAACCCCCCTGATGTGCCGCGATAGCCGACGCGCGCGATCGCTTCTGACAGAAACTCCTCTGTAGAGATTTCGCCACGCTCCATTACAGGGGTGAGTTCAGCGACAGCTGCATAGCCATCTAAGGCGTTTAGCTCACAGTCGGGAGCCAATTTTTCTGCTGCTTTGTGAAAGTCGAAGAAGAGAATGACGTTACCAACGTCAAAAAGATAGCAGTTCGGAGTCTCCATGATTAGGAATGCAACAGTTCTGATATGCGGCGGGAGAGCTCATTGCGGCCATCTCCTGTTTTTGATGATGTCAGAATCGAAGTCGGGGGCGTGGTTAGAAATTCAGAGCAGGACTCTATAAAGGTTTGCTGATTCTGCTCGACGACACTTTTTTTACTTTTGTCTGACTTTGTAAAAAGAATCGTGAACGGGCGCTCGATTTCGGCAAGCCAGTAGATAAAATTCAGGTCGATTTTTTGGGGTTCGTGCCGGCTGTCTATGAGGGTGAATACGTGAGTGAGACCTTCACGGAATTCGAGATAATCAGCGACAAAATCGTTGAAGCGGTAACGCTCACTCTTCGCTGCTTTGGCAAAGCCATAACCCGGTAGATCTACGAGGAACCATTCCTGATTCACCGCATAGTAGTTCATTGTCTGGGTTTTTCCTGGTTTGCTGGAGATCCGAGCGAGCGCCTTCTGGTTGCAGAGGCTGTTGATCAGGGAAGATTTTCCAACGTTTGATCTTCCGATGAACGCAAACTCATGCGGGCCAGGTTCGGGACATTCTCGATAATCGGCGCAGCTGAACGTATATTCGGCGTTCTTGATTTTCATGATCTGACTAGAGCATGGGATGACTGTCGCTGAAAACGGAAAAGAACCTTTGTGATGGATAGCTGCTTTTTTGCGAAGTGTATCGCGTAGGTGACTGTTCTTTACGTGAGCTAGGTGCTACGGTTACGTGGTGTATGTCGAGTCTGTTGTTGCGCGGTGGCGCGCTCCTAGTGATTTTTTGTTTCGTGCTCTCAACGGCTTCTCTGGCGTCAGAGAAACGCCCAAATGTGTTGCTAATTTCGATAGATGATCTGCGCCCTGAACTTGGCTGTTATGGGAAAAAGATTGCTCAGACCCCCAATCTCGATGCCCTGGCAGCGTCAGGAGTGATTTTTGACAGTGCCTATTGCCAGCAGGCGATCTGCATGTCCTCGCGTGCGAGCCTGTTGAGTGGAATGCGACCTGATAGCGGGAAATTGTATGAGAATGGCCCGCTGTTCGATCACATACCTGATGCTCTAACGATAAATCAGCATTTTCTTAACCATGGATATAAAACACTGCTGGCTGGAAAGCTCTACCACCACAAAAGTGATTTGAAAGTAGGGTGGTCCGAGAAGCCCTTTTCTCCACGAAACCCTGATTGGGTAGGACGAGGTTATCTGTCGGAGCAGGGAGCTGCCGCCGCACGTCGTTACGATAGAGAAAATCCAAATGCAAAACGGCGAGGTCTGGGGCCCGCTTTTGAGTCTCCTGATGTTCCTTGGAATGCCTATCGTGACGGATTGGTAGCTGAGCATACTATCGCCAAACTTCGCGAACTAGGGGGGGATCCTGACAAACCGTTTTTTATGGCAGCAGGTTTCGTGAAGCCTCACCTTCCGTTTAACGCACCTCAACGATTTTGGAATCTATATGACAAGTCTCAGTTTGTGCTGCCAGAGCGGCAACATGCTCCAGAGAATGTGCCGTCTCTCGGCGCTACCAGCGGTGGCGAGCTTCGCAGCTACATAGGTATACCAAAGAAGGGCGCGCTTTCCGATGATCTCATCCGCGACCTCATTCACGGCTATATGGCAAGTATTTCTTACGTTGATTTCTTAGTGGGGAAGATTGTCGGCACACTGGAGGAGGAAGGTCTGCGAGAAAATACCATTATCCTGTTATTCTCCGATCATGGCTGGAAGCTGGGGGAGCTAGGGATGTGGGCCAAACATACGAATTTCGAACTCGACACCCGTGTTCCTTTGATAATATCAGCTCCTAGGAAAGATCACATTGCCTCGGGGAGCCGTTCAGCTGCTCTAGTCGAGCTCGTTGATATCTTCCCCACGCTTTGCGAGCTTGCGGGACTACCACGTCCTTCTGATCTTGAGGGGGTTAGTTTGGCACCTCTATT
>JAHDIL010000168.1 GCA_020630835.1 Verrucomicrobiota bacterium | reverse complement strand
TGTCACCACCCTGGCCTGCTCTAGCCCCGAGCTTCGCAGCCACGAAGCGGCTACCCATATGGGAGAAGTAGCCGCCGACTTCCTAGGAACACTCACTGAAGAGCAGCGCGAAAAAGCCACCTTTGAAATCAAGGACCCAACCCGCGAGGACTGGCATTTCGTGCCACGTCCCTTTGAGGGCGAAGGCGTTCGAGCCGGAATTCCTCTGAAAGAACTGCGCGCGGATCAGAAGCACCTCGCCTACGCCTTAATCAGCACCGGCCTCAGTCATCGAGGCTATACCACTGCCCTACAGGTAATGAGCCTAGAATATGTCCTGTGGGAGCTCGAGCAGTCCCCGCGCCGCGACACAGAGATGTATTACCTCGCCGTGTATGGGCAACCGGGATCGAAAGCTTGGGGCTGGCGCGTAGAGGGGCACCACTTCTCCCAACACTTCACCATCGTCGATGGAAAGGTTGTCTCAGGGACACCGTCCTTCTATGCCTCTAATCCTGGAAAAATCACCCAGGGCAACCGTGCCGGGCTCCGTGTGCTAGCGGCGGAAGAGGACACCGCCCGCGCCTTAGTAGAAAGCCTTACTAACGAGCAAAAAGCAAAAGCAATTTTCTCACAGAAACCACCAAAGGAAATACTAACAGTCGCTGACTCCGAGGTCGGACCTCTTGAGGATCAAGGCATCATTGCTACTCAGCTGGATGCCGATCAGCAGGAACGGCTTCAAAAATTGCTCGAGGTGTATGTGCGCAGACTTCGTCCCGAAATCGCCGACGACGCGCTGGCGAAAATTGCCAACGAAGGGCTCGACAGCATTCGCTTTGCCTGGGCTGGCGGGGTGAAGATGGGCGATCCACACTACTATAGAGTCCAAGGGAAATCCTTTCTTCTAGAGTATGCCAACACTCAGAACAATGCCTATCATGTGCACGCCGCCTGGCGCCAGTTTGATCAGGACTTTGGGCGCGATCTTCTCAAAGAGCACTTTGAAAAGCACCATTAAGGATAGGCGATCCAGGTCCTGGCCTTAACAACAGGACCCTCATACCTCTACGCCCTCTCTCCTGCGGCCATGACTCACGCCTGAGATTTCGGGAGCTCCTAAGCGCTATATTCTCGGGCGCCCCCACTTTCCCCTTTCGCTCTTAGCAGGATGGGCTTTCTTGGCAGGTATGACCTTAGACCTTCCGAAGCGCGATTTCCCGGGTATCATCTTCGATTGTGACGGAACTCTCGTGGACTCTATGCCCCTGCACTTTCGAGCTTGGACGGGTGCTTTCGAGCAGATTGGTGCCCCCTGGCAGTGGTCTGAAGATGAGTTTTACGCCAACGCCGGCGTGCCTGATCGCGTGACAGTGATGGAGCTCAACGAACGACATAACGCGACGATCGACCCTGACGAAGTGCACCGACTAAAAGAGGCTTGGTATCAAGAGCACATGCACGAACTGAAGCCGGTCGCGGCAGTAGCCGAGCTAGCGCGACGCTATGCTGAGGAAGGCAAGCCCATCTCCGTGGCTTCTGGGAGCGACATAAGCCTTGTCGAGCCCTCTCTGGAGATCGCCGGCTTGCGTGACCTCTTTGAGATCATCGTGACTCCTCGTGATGTTGAGCGCGGCAAACCTTTCCCTGACATGTTCCTGCTAGCGGCTGAAAAGATGGCCGTCCCGGCAGCAGACTGCCTCGTTTTCGAGGATGGCCAGGCCGGTATCGATGCAGCGATCGCCGCCGACATGGCCTGGGTTTTTGTCCCGAGCCGTGGCTAGCCGGTTACCCTATGCAAGAAGTTGTCGAGATCACCCGGCAGTGGCTTTTCGATACGGGCGGCTGGAAAGAGATGAAACCAGCTCGTGCCCTGCATGCCGCAGGGCGGGTGAGTAATGTGAAGTATGAAAACGGCTTTCTGACAGGCCAGGTCGTAGATGGAGGAAAGACCTTTTCTGCACGGCTGGAGATTCGCAGCCGGACAGACGTGATCAACCACTGCACCTGCTTCCGCGCGAAACGGGACGGGATCATCTGCGCGCACGTCCTAGCCTGCGGCCTGGAACTCATCGAGCCGACGAAGAAAAGCCCGACCACAACAACCGCCACCGCAAAACACGAGGTTACTGAGCGTATCGCCCTTTCCAGCGACTGGCCGTCTTTTACCGAAATTTCAGATACCGACGCCCTGCCGATTCAGCTTCACCTTGTCGTTGCCCCCAACCTGACCAAAGCTTGGGACAGTGGTAAAATCACCCTTGGTATTGAAGCGGCATGGGAGGACTCCGAAACCCATGAAGCTAAACGTCAGCTCTTCTCCAAGCTGGCTGGAACGCCAAAACTTTTCGTCGATACCGCCGACGCTGCGGTTCTCTCGTGGCTACAAACAATTTCTCCAGAGTCCGTTCCAGGAATGCTTAAGGTTAACGCTGCTGAGTTCACCTCTCTCGCTGACCTGACTGCTGGCCATACCCGGATAACGCTTGGAAAGAAGGCCCCGCTCTTCTTTTCCCCCTCGCCGTTTCGCCCGCTGGTAGAGCGCCTCAAAGGGTTTCGCTTTGGTGCCGAGTTGCCTGCAGAAATCATTCCACTTCCCTCATCCAAGGGCTTGTGGGCGTATGACGAAAAGCAGCATACCCTTTCCGCTATTTCACCAGAGCTGCCGTCGCATTTGCAGACTCTCTTCACGGGCAGCCTGAGCCTGTCTGAACTCTCCTTCCGTCAAGACTACGAATCCCTTGTCGCTTTCACCCGTCTTGCGCAGGAAACTCTGGCGGAGCCTCCTGTTATTGCGCATCTCGATATTGAGGGATCGCTCAATCATCTCGATGCTGTCCTAAGTTTCGAATACCCTCACGGCATTTTTCCCGCTACCGATGAAAGATCACAGGCAGCGCTGGATGAGAATGACGCTATCATCCTGCATGATACAAAGGGCGAAACCCGTGCGCTGGAAACGCTCCTAGCGGCGGGATTCCAGCGCAAAGGTGCTAGCGGCACGTTTGTGCTAAAGGACAAAGACGCGATCCTGCAGTTTTTGGCCTTCGACTATCCTGAATTGAGTCAAAACTGGCAAACGCAAACCGGCGAGCGCTTCGAGCATGCTATAAGCCAAGTCCAACCAGTAGAACCCTCCTTCACAATCAACCAATCCAGCGGATCGGACTGGTTCGCTCTAGATCTCGATTACCAGGCTGGCGGAACACGAATCCCCCGAGCGGAGGTTCGCCAACTTTTGGAAAAAGGGCAAAGCAGCAAACGGCAGAGCTCAAATCACATCGCCGTCCTGCGTGCTTCCACTATCGCTGAGATCGAGTCCACCATAGCCGATTGCGCTCCTGAACAACCTGAGCCAGACCTGTTTTCGATCGACCATCAGCATCGTGCCTTCCTCCAGGAGACCGCTCATGATCTTGGCATACCAGTCAAAAACAAATCAGCGAGACACGAGGATACTGCCGAGGAACTATCATTCTACCCGCTATCCGAAGATCTTGAGGCAACACTGCGCCCTTACCAAAAAGCTGGTGTAGCCTGGATGCAAAGTATTGCGACCCAGGGACAAGGCGGCATTCTTGCCGATGACATGGGGCTCGGAAAAACTCTGCAAACCCTATCATTCCTTTATTCTCTGGGCGGCCAAGCTCTTATCATCTGTCCATCATCGCTTGTCGACAACTGGGCTGCCGAGGCCGAACGCTTCACTCCTGATCTGCCCGTTGCAAAGATCGTCGGCTCCAGACGAGAAGAAAAACGGCTCAACGCTCTCTCTTCGGCCTCCATCCTCATCACCAGCTACGCAGTATTTCGCCGAGATGCGGAGTTCTACCGAGCACTCCATTTTGATGCCGTGATTATTGACGAGGCTCAATCGATCAAAAACCCTGACGCTGCCATATCAAAAGCTGTGCACAATATATCAGGCACCCACAGATTCGCCCTAACGGGAACGCCTGTGGAAAACTCCGTTCGTGACCTATGGTCGATTTGTCAGTTTGTAAGCCCCGGTTATCTTGGCGGGCGGAAAGAGTTTGCAGAACGTTTTGAAAAGCCTCTATCATCAACGAATGGCGCCCCTGAAGCCGAAGCAAGGCTGAATCGACGCCTGCGCCCTCTTCTATTACGCCGCTTAAAGACTGAAGTGGCGAAGGAGCTCCCTCCAAAAGTTGAGCAAGTCCTTTACTGCGATCTCTCAAAAGAGCAACGCCAGGTCTACAATCAAATTCTTGAGGAAAGCAAAGCGCAGATCATCGATGCCGAAGGAGGACGCCAACGCATGCTTGCCCTAACAGCCCTACTGCGTCTGCGTCAGGCCTCATGCGACTTGCGATTACTAGGCCTCCAAGAGATGGAAGAAGAGGAGGCTTCCATCAAAGGAAGGGCACTAGATGGACTACTGACTAGCGCTATCGAAGGTGGCCACCGCGTCCTTGTCTTCTCTCAGTTTGTCGAAATGCTGCAGATATTAGTTCCTCAATTAGCCAGTCGAGGGATCGACTTCTGCTATCTGGATGGTTCGACCAAAAACCGGCAGCAAATCGTCGACCGTTTTCAATCTGAGGAAATCCCGGTTTTTCTAATCAGCCTAAAAGCCGGAGGCGTCGGATTAAACCTGACGGCAGCTGACACCGTCGTGCACATCGACCCCTGGTGGAACCCCGCGGTCGAGGCGCAGGCGACAGACCGTGCTTACCGGATCGGTCAGACGCGAACGGTGAACAGCTACAAGCTGATCGCTCGAGGAACAGTAGAAGAAAAAATTCTCGCTTTGCAGGAACGAAAGAAGCGCGTCAGCGATAGTTTAATCAGCCTTTCGGGCGAATCCGGCCTCAGCGAGAGTGAGCTCCTAGATCTCTTTGAATAAGTGCGATTGCGACCGTGGCTCCCCATATGAACTCGTGGAACACAATATAGGGCCACGCCCTGACCCTCCAAGATCTCAGATTGCCCGCCTGTAGAGGAACAGGCTAGAAAGGATCACTCGGGAGATGCGTGGGCCCACTTGTCCCTCCCGTCTCTACCGAGCCATCATTTGTCGCAGCCGCAAAGCTCTCTAGTGGTTTAACCAGATTTCCAGGGAGCGGCCGCACCCGCTCTTGAACATTCTTCGCTAGTTCTCCTCCGGTGAGATAGCCCTGAGCGAACATTTCCATCTTGGCATCCAGATTGTCGATGTAATGCAGGGCCT
>JAHDIL010000167.1 GCA_020630835.1 Verrucomicrobiota bacterium | reverse complement strand
GACACGGATCTCTCCATGCGGCCCGCCAGCAATATGCGCGGCTCTATAACCTAATTCGGGATCGGCGGAGGAGGGATGCGACGTATCGGTTCGGCCTTGCCCGGCTCCGGCGGTGCCGCTTTCTTTTCTTCCTGACTCGGTGCGCTTTTTGGCACTTTTGGAACTTCCCGAAGGTCTCGCATTTGTGACGACGGTTTCGCCTCTTTCGAAGGCGACGGCGCAACTGGCGCCTCAGGAATACCATCATCAGTAGCAGGTCCTGTCCGCGGAATAGGCATAGGCGGCGAAATTCGATTCGGAGACACGGGAGCTCTCAAAACGGGAGGATTAACCGGCGGTGCTATGCCAACTTCAGGGGCAGCCCCTGGAGGATTCGGCACAAGGGAACGAGTGAAACTCTCCGGGATTAACAGGGAATCCTCGATCTTTGGGAGCCCATCTGGACGAGACCGTTGATCACGAAACACCCAAACCGAGCGCAAGACCTGCCCGCTATCCGCTGAAATGTATAGCTTACCAACCGTTCGCTGCGCCCGGTTCATTAGGTCAAGGCGCCAGTAGGCCCCAGTATTAAAATCCCGAGCCCGGAGCACGTAGTCCACGCTGTCGAAGGCTACTTTCGCTCTGCGCGCCTCGCTTTCGGCAATGGCAAAGGCCGCTTTACTGTCGACCTGAACGTCCGTCATACGAAAAAAACCGGCCGGCACACGGTCCGGATAGCGCTCTTGATCAGTGCCCCCATCAAAAGCTCCCATCTCAGAAGCCTGAAACTGATAGAGCATGCGAGGCGCGCGCGCGTCATGCGCGAGAAATTTCCATGCGCGCGGCTGAGGGGTGCCGCCGAAGGCATACGCCTCAGCCATCACGTTCACGGCATCCGGGCCAAACTGGGTGGCAACCCGCCCGTAGGCTTCCTTAAAAGTTAAGTTGGAGAAAGCAGAGCTAGAGGCCAATACGAAGCTCAAAGATAAGCACAAAGCGAAACGTTTCTTCATAGATATAGAGTAAGCGGCAGTCCTACGTATACCAAGACGATTTTCTTTCAGGAAATAGGCGGTTTTTCTAGCTATTGCACAGTGAAGATCTAATTCGGCCTCAATATCCCTTAGAACCTTATCCAAGATATCAGCCGAAACGCCAATTAGAATAGGCACAATGAGCGAAATGCCTACAATTCATGCGCCGGCAATTATACGTTACAGTCTAGCTTCAGGGGAGGAGTTCACCATAAAACGTGCTTCTTTCTGCACCTGGCCGGGCAACTTGTTCAAGGAGAATCAGATGCTGGCGGCTCAAAAATAGACGGCACTTTTTCCAGCGGCAACACGCTGATAACCGCGTCAATGTCATAAGCCTGAGAGCCAGGGTAAATCACCCAGAGCTTATCAAGCTGAAGATCTTCCACCGCTGAGGACATAGACTTCGTTCGCCTAGGGGCGTCAGAGTATTTCACCTCGACTGCATAATTGCGACCATTCTGCTGCCAGAAGAGGTCAACCTCTGCCCCCGCCTGAGTTGCCCAGAAAAAGAAGACAGTGGAGGGGAGCCCCGACACTGCGATGACCTGATTGATCACAAATCCCTCCCATGACGCACCCAGCTTCGGGTGAGCCTGCAGCTGGCTAAAACGGTCAATCAACTGCAGGCGATGGAAAATCCCCGAATCAGAGAGATAAATCTTCGGGCTCTTCACCAGACGCTTAGCGGTATTGTTAAACCACGGCGGAAGAACACGAACCATGAATGTGCCAGCCAGTAGATCGAGGTATCTGCGCACCGTTTTATCTGCGACCTGCATAGAGCGTCCAAGCTCAGAATAGTTGACAACTCCACCGTGATAGTGACTGAGCATCACCCAGAAGCGCCGCATCGTCTGGGGAGGGATGCGAAACCCAAACTCCGCGAGATCTCTCTCAAGAAAGGTGGAAATGTAGTTATCCAGCCAATTCGAAGCCATCTCCTCGCTCTCAGCTAGGAAGGCGCGGGGGAAGCCACCGCGAAACCACGCGTCGTCTATGTCTGCTGACCGGATCTCGGTAAGGTCAAACCCATGCAGATAGAGAAAGCCAATCCTCCCCGCTAAACTCTCAGACCCCTGCCGGATCAGCTCCTCCGAGGCGCTGCCGAGAATGAGAAATCGAGCGCCGGAGGGCTGATCCACAAGACAGCGCAACAAGGGAAACAAATCAGGACGGAGCTGGATCTCATCAATCACGACCAACCCTTGCAGCTTCTCCAAAGCGGTTTGCGGTTCATCCAAGCGAGCCAGGTCGCGTGGATTTTCTAAGTCGAAATAATGATCTGATTCGATCATCCGCGACAAGGTCGTTTTCCCGCACTGTCTGGGTCCTAAAATCGCCACAATCGGGTGCCAACGAAGCAGCTTCCTCAACGATTCTAGCCTATCTTGACGATCGATTAGCCCCTTATCACTTGCAAACATCCTTGTAAATTCGACTTCCTATTACGAATTTACAAGGATTATTGTCATTTAGCAGATGGCTCAGCTGAGGCATCATCGGAATAAGGCCGCAGCGTTTTCCTTTGATCGATCAATTTTCTAAAGAATTGCCATCTATGGCCTCAAACTTTCTCCAGCAATCATCGCAGGATTTGCCATAATGTGTCGCCATGATCGCAGTCCGCCGCCTCGTTGAGTCCTCGCTCTTTCAGCGATTCATCATCACTCTCATCATCTTCAATGCTATCGTCCTCGGGCTGGAGACGGATGCAGGGATCATGGAGAAGACGGGGCGTTTTCTCATCGCAATCGATAAATTCTGCCTGGTTGTATTCTGCATAGAGATAGTTCTTAAGGTGATCGCTTATCGCTGGCGTTTCTTTCGCGACCCATGGAATTGGTTTGACCTGATCGTCGTAGGTATCGCGCTCATCCCTGGCGGCGGACCGTGGTCGGTCCTGCGCGGGTTGCGCGTTCTCCGAGTATTCCGGCTGCTCGGTGCTTTACCGCAGTTGCGAAAGGTGGTCGCGGCTTTCGCTCATGCCATACCCGGCCTAGGTGGAGTCATCCTACTGATGGCTGTCTTCTTTTATACGATGGCAGTGCTGGCGACAAATCTCTTTGGAGACGTTTTTCCTGATTGGTTTGGCAGTGTCGGGAAAAGCCTATATTCCCTTTTTCAGGTCATGACGCTGGAGAGCTGGTCGATGGGTATCGCTCGCCCCGTCATGGAGAGCTTTCCTTGGGCGTGGGCGTTTTTCGTGCCTTTCATCATGGTTGCTACCTTCACCATTCTCAACCTCTTCATCGGGGTGATTGTTTCAACAATGCAGGAACTCTCGCTTATCCCTGATGTAGTGGAAGAAATCGAGGAAGACCTGCAACTGCGCGAAACCCTCGACAGAATGGAAAAAGACCTCTCCTATCTGCGTCAGCAAATGGATGCCAAGGGCTCGTCACCAAAGTAAGCACTGGCTACTGCCACCATCACACTCTATCGTCAGAGCATGCAGGAATGGATGCTCTTTTTCGCCTTTGTCATTCTATTGGGCTCATCAGCTCAATGGCTGGCCTGGAGGATGAAGGTGCCGTCTATCCTACCCCTACTTGTCGTAGGTTTTTTGTCGGGGACTATCGTCCGCGAGCACATACCGCTCAATGAGGAGGTGCTCTTCTCTGTCGTCTCCTTGGCGGTAGCTGTCATTATGCTGGAGGGTGGCCTTTCACTCCGCTTCAAGGAACTCGATCAAACCGGTAGCCTACTGGCGAAACTCGTTAGCGTGGGCGCAGCAATCACTTGGGTGCTCTCTGCAATCAGCCTCCATTACGTAGCGGGATTCCAGTGGGGTGTTAGTATTGTGATCGGCGCCATCCTTATGGTCACCGGCCCGACAGTGATCGGCCCGCTGCTACGCAATGTCCGTCCAACGCGCTCTGTTAATGCTTTGTTAAAATGGGAGGGGATCGTTATTGACCCGATAGGAGCCATAGCGGCCGTCCTTGCCTTCACTGCGATCTACGGTGCTCATGGACTTGCTGAGGATACCGGATGGATGGACATAGCCTTCGCCCTCCTCGGGACCCTCGCCGTCGGATGCGCTTTAGGCTACGCAGGGGGCAAGATCTCGCAAGTTGTCCTCGCCAGGCACTGGGCTCCTGATTACCTGCAACCGATCATTGTCCTCGCCCTAGGATTGGCCTTATTCGCCATATCAAATCTGATGTTCCATGAGTCAGGCCTGCTCACCGTCACCGTAATGGGTGTGGTGCTGGCAAATCAAAATCGAGCTCAGGTGCGCCCAGTGATCGAGTTTCAGGAGCATTTGCGCACTTTGCTGATCTCATGCCTTTTCATCGTTCTCGGCGGCCTTGTGCAAACTAGCGAATTGTTAGGAGTTTGGAAAGAGGCACTCATCCTACTAGCTCTCCTTATTGTCGTCATCCGCCCCACCTCCGTTCTCCTGAGTTCGATAGGCTCCAAACTTTCTTTTCGTGAGCGTCTGTTCATCTGTTTCCTCGCTCCACGCGGCATCGTCGCTGCAGCCGTTTCGGCGATCTTTGCTATCGAGTTGAGCCACCAGAAAAACGTCCTCACCGAGGATACCGAGAAGATCGTGCCTCTGATCTTCTGCCTCATTTTCGGGACAGTCGCGTTCTACGGCCTGTTCTCGGCGCTTATCGCGCGGAAGTTAGGCGTTGCTACGCCCAATCCTCAGGGAATCCTATTTGCAGGGATTACCCCTGTTTCTCAAGCCATCGGCCTTGCTGTTCAGGAGCTTGGGCATCGTGTCCTTTTTCTGGACAGCAATCACGCTTTAGTTAGTTCTGCACGTCTATCCGGACTAAAAGCGGAGGCTATCAATGCTATGTCAGAATATGCGACAGAGCATCTAGACTTTGGCGGTATCGGTCGGTTTTTCGCAATGACGGCAAACGACGAAGTGAATGCCTTAGCCTGTATGAGCCTGAGCCACGTCGTCGGGCGATCCAATGTTTACCAAATCCAGCCAAGGACCGACGAGTTCACCTTCGACGCCTTGCTAGATCAATCCGAGGGAACCACTGTGCCAGTTTTTGTTATCCGCGGTAGAGAGCTGATCCCTTACGATCCAAAGTCAGCGGCTCCTAAGCCCGGTGAGCAAATACTGAGCCTCACACGAGATGATAAGACACCGTAAAACACTCTTAACGATAAAGAATCGTATTGCTACCTCCCAGAAGCCGGCGCGA
>JAHDIL010000166.1 GCA_020630835.1 Verrucomicrobiota bacterium | reverse complement strand
GCGACGTCAACACCTACTGCATGGGGATGGCTGCCTCTATGGGCGCCGTTCTGCTGACCGCTGGGACAAAAGGGAAACGCTACGCACTCCCCAATGCCCATGTGATGATCCACCAAGTATCTGGCGGCGCACAGGGCACAGCCTCTGACGTGGAGCGAACCGTCGAGTTCATGTATTCTCTGAAGAAACGCCTAAACAAAATTCTAGCGCACCACGCGGGCAAAACAGTTGATGACATCGAGCGCGATGCCGACCGTGACAACTACATGACCGGTGAAGAAGCAGCTGCTTACGGCCTTATCGATAAAGTGCTAGAGAGCTCACGACCCGACGCGGCTTCGTAACGCACGAACCGAAATCTACTCGCATCACAGAAGCTGAAACCTCTGACAGGATTTATTCCGTCGGGGCTTCAGCTTCTTTCGTTTCTACGATCACCTCGTCACCCTCCGTGTAAATAGCATCCAGTTTGGCCGCATAAGCCAACATTTCCTCGCTATCGGGATCGATCTTAAAAAAGTCTAGCGTGGCGTAATTTTTGACGAACATATCAGGAGGCGTCCCTACCTCCGTCTTCAAATCCTGCAGAACAAAAGCGATCGTTCGCGCCCTCAGCTCCGGACGAAAAAGGAAATCCCCATTGAGGAACCGCTCGTTTTGACTAAACGGCATACGACGAAGCTGCTGCGTCATCGTCACCAGCATACCGGCGTCCGTAATTTTTTTGACATACGCTGTGCCGCGAAACTGCTCGGCTCCCTCGCTGCCAGCCATGAGAGCATTGACTTCGGTGGCATTGAATCCCACACGCACCGCTTCCCCGCTCATCATCGCGTCGCGCAATCTACCAAGCTTCTGGTCAACTTCAGCTTGAGCCTCGGCATCTACGATCAGCGGCTTAATTTCCAAAGCCTCAGAACTCGTAAACTTACCCATCTCAGAATACTGTTTTGACCCGGCGATAGCGAACCATACGATCAGCCCTCCAAAGACAACAATAATCGTAATAAGGATAAAACAACCTGACGTTGGACTGCCGCGGCCAGTGCCTAGAGAGGGAGGAGAAGAAGGCGTGCTACTCATGAGTTTCTGCCCCCAAAGAAAGCACAGACCGCAGCTGCTCCCAACAAATTGTGCAACTTTGACCGAATGACACTGTTTTTTCCGGCATGAATCACCCTCGCCTGCTATTCGCTTCTACGTTACTCATCACATTTTCAGCCGGATCGCTCAATGCCGAAAACGAACCGCAAATCTTACAGCTAGACGCCGACAAAGATCGCACTATTACCCGGGAGGAAGCGGGTGAACGCTGGCGCTACATCGAAAGACTCGATAGCAACTCTGATGGGAAAGTGGCGCCAGATGAATGGAAAGCAGCAGGAGCACGAGCACAGGCCAAGCGATCACCAAAGGCTATTTTCGACCGGTTTGACGCCAACAAAGATGGAGCTATCAGTAAGGACGAGGTGCCAGAGAGGTTGTGGGAGAGGATCGCAAAAGCAGATACTGATGGCAATGGCGCGATTTCGAAAGAGGAGATAGCCAAAGCAGGCGCCGGTCGTAATGCTCAAGAAAAAAAGAACGCCCGAGGGCAAACTCAGGAAAGCGACGCCTCCCCCAAAGAAGGAGGGAAATTTGACGGATCCCGACTGGTGGAGTTCATCAAACGCTCAGATTCCAATAATGACGGTAAGCTCCAGCAAAACGAGGTATCCGACGAAGTGTGGTCGCGCGTGAACCGGCTCGACCGCGATGGTGACGGATCCATTTCTACCTCCGAAGTCGAAAACGCTGTAAAAATGTCCGGCGCTACTCGCAGCAGCGAGCCCGGGAAACGCAGCCCAGCCGACTTCATTGCCTTTTATGACAAGGACGAGGATGGAGCCCTTTCGAAATCGGAAATCAGCGAAACCATGTGGGCGAGAATGTCGAAAGCTGACGAAAACGCTGACGGGAAAGTCAGCGCGTCAGAACTGGAGCACCTTTTTGCTGACCGATATTAACCTATCGTTTTACCAGGCATCATAGCCAGGATATTGACTGCGTGGCAGCGGTGCTCGACGTGGATAGCTTGGATAGACGGGCGGCGCAGGCGCATGGCGGTGGTAGCGAGGCACTTGATTTCCAGAGTCACAATGTGGCGCAGGGTGCCGGTAGGTGCGTCGAGATCGGTTGCTATCAGAAATAGCAGCCCCTGCCGCGGCACCGAGCAGACCACCAACGAGAGCTCCGCGCCCATCATCACTGACAGCTGCTCCTGTGACGGCTCCAGCAACGCCACCGACCATAGCTCCCTCGGTAGTTGTGCAAGAAGTAGCGATAGCGCCGAGTGGAACCAGAGCTAATAGACTCAGGTGTTTACGTAGGCTTTTTGCTGAAATTTTCATAGGCTTTATACAGGTTACGCAGTGGTGGAATCCACTACCTCCAAAGAGACGAGGAAGCACGCCTACTTATGCGCGATTCTTTTGACCCACACTCTCTCAGCACTTGCACTCCAGGTGATTCTGCGTTCATGGTTCTCTCATGAGCGAAACACCAAGCGCCTCTATCGACCGCCCTCTCGTGGGCATCATCATGGGCAGCACATCCGATTGGCCTACGATGGAAAAAGCTGCCGAAATCCTTAAGGACTTCGGTATTCCTTACGAAGCAGAGGTCGTAAGTGCTCACCGCACCCCGGACAAACTCTATGATTATGCGACAGCAGCAGAGGACCGCGGACTACAGTGCATCATCGCTGGTGCTGGCGGGGCCGCGCATTTGCCAGGGATGGCCTCTGCGATGACACCCATCCCAGTTCTCGCCGTCCCTGTAAAGAGAAGGACCCTACAGGGCGTCGACAGTCTTCTCTCGATCGTGCAGATGCCCGCCGGCATCCCTACTGCTACCTTTGCCATCGGTGAAGCTGGCGCTACAAATGCCGCTCTTTTTGCCGTCTCAATGCTAGGAAACAGCTCGATAAAATTGCGCGAGAAGCTGGTGCGCTACCGCGAGCAGCTCTGTGATAAAGTGGAATCCGCAGAACTCCCTGTCTAACTCGAGTCAGCACCCGCATTCCCATCGTTTTTAGCATGAACTCCCCGCTCTTGCCTGGCAGCACCATCGGCATTCTAGGTGGCGGACAGCTTGGACGCATGCTGACGGCATGTGCACACCGCTCTGGCTACCGGACGATCAGTTGGATTGGCCACCCAGACGCCGGCCCTGCTGCCCAAGCTGATCAGGTGATCGAAGAGCCGTTCGACGATCCGGAAGCGCTGAAACGATTCCTTAGGGAGGCTGATGTTGCGACTGTCGAGTTCGAGAACATTCCCCTTTTACTTCTGCAAAAAATCGAGAAAGAGCTCCCTCTTTTCCCCAACTCTCGCTCTATTGAGATCTCTCAGCATCGGGAACGAGAGAAAAAGTTCCTGCTTGAGAGTAATATCCCCTGCGCCGAGTTCTGGGTAATCGATAGCGTTCAAGCACTGGCGAACGCTCTTCGAGAACTCCCCGACCGCGGAGGCATCCTCAAAACAGCGGAATTTGGTTATGACGGTAAGGGCCAGCTACGGGTCTCGGGAGATGAGGATGCTCAGAGTGTGTGGGAGCGCTTTGGAGGCCAGCGGGCCGTTCTAGAGGAGTTTGTAGGCCTAGAAACGGAAGTCTCCGTCCTCGTTGCCCGCTCACAAGACGGAACTATCGAGGTTTACGATCCAGCAGAAAACATCCATCGCAATCACATCCTCGATGTCTCCATCGCACCGGCTCGGGCAGTGAAAGTTGCTGAGTCTCTCGACTATGTTGGCCTATTAGCCGTGGAATTTTTTATTACCCAACGCGGCCGAGTTTTAGTCAATGAGATGGCGCCCAGGCCCCACAATTCCGGCCATCACACGATCGAGGCATGCGCGACATCCCAATTCGAACAGCAATTACGCGCTATCACAGGCCTCCCCCTAGGCTCACCCCGCCTGCTCACCCCAGTCGTCATGATGAATCTTTTAGGAGATGTTTGGCCGGAGAGCGGACAACCAGACTGGCCACAGCTTCTGACAACTGAAGGAACTACTCTCCATCTATACGGGAAGCAAGAAGCCCGCGAAGGTCGTAAAATGGGGCACTTGACCACCCTACTCTCCGCGCTCGACAAGGCGGAATCAGTCATCGCCTCGCACCGCTCAACCCTTGGCATCGACGTCTAACCTATGCCGAGCGTTACAAACTCCCCCCTTTTCAAAGTAGTCACTTACTTCGCAGCCATCTGCCTGGGGGCAGCTTTGCTCGCGCCGCCACTCTTCTGGGGCGGGAAACATGTCGTGGCCGAAGGCTGGTTAGTCGGGACTATTGCCGAGGATCTGCATGACTCAATGAATCGAGCGACCTTCACGCGCTACTTCAACCGCGCCGTCCTCATCGTAGCCATCCTCCTCATTGGCCCCTTGTTGAAGTGGATGCGACAAGGGCAGATCGTCCCCGTTACTCAGGAAAGGACTCGAGTGGAAAAATTCCGAGCCCGCTTTGCCCTGAACGCGAACCCACACTGGTGGCAACATCTCACTGGCGGATTCGCCCTGGCAGGGGGAACACTACTTGCGCTAGGAGGCCTCTATCTTTTGCTCGGATGGTATGAGTCAAAGACTGAGACAAAAGCCATCGGCAGCATTTTGATGGACGCCGCCACAGCGGCATTCGCCGTAGCATTTTTGGAGGAGTTCGTCTTTCGCGCTGCCCTCCACGGCATGTTTATGCGCCTTATGCGTCCTGTCCATGCCTGGTGGATCGGGGCAGCGCTCTTCGCTCTCCTGCATTTCTTCCATTCACCGAAGGGTATGAACTTTGAACCCGTCACGGCGATGAGCGGGTTTCAACTCATTGCGGCTCTCTTCGCCGGGTTTTTTGCCCAATTTGGTCAACTGAATTTTCTGCTAGCCGAATTCGCTGTGCTTTTCGCCGTCGGGCTCGTGCTTGGATACACGAGAATGAAGACCGCCTCCTTATGGCTCCCTATCGGCCTACACGCAGGCTGGGTTTTCGGGGTGAAAATTTTCTCCCCTCTCTGTGCACAAACCTTTTCAATTGGAGAAAAAATGCCCTGGATCGGCAGCTCGCTACGCATCGGGCTTCTCTCGACACTCGTAGTCGCCCTAACGGGGCTTTTTCTCGCATGGAGGCTCTCGCGCTCGAACTCCCGACCCGCTTTCCGCCAT
>JAHDIL010000165.1 GCA_020630835.1 Verrucomicrobiota bacterium | reverse complement strand
TAAATTCCAAGAAGCACTGCTCTACAGGGGAAATTATTTCCTAATCTAGTGGAAGATAGGGCTGGTAGCAGTGTGAGCAGGCAAAAGAATGGTAGAGTGAACAGCCAGAAACGCCCAGGTGCCATGCCGCTTACGTAGAAACCGATAGCGATGTCGCTTAGCATTATAGCTGGAAGTATCAAAAAGACACTACGCTGTCCAAGCCATAGCCCAGCGCCGATACACAGCACCATTACAGGCGAGAAGTTTGGGAGGAATTCCCAGTGGGCGCAAAGGATGCGGACAGCTACCGTAAATAAAATGAGCAGCAATATCTGCGCACAATGGGAACGATAGAAGGAAGAGCGCATCTTGTTGTGAAAGAAGCGCAACGGGAAGACTGCCTATTATCGGAGTCTTCTGGTGCGGTTTGTTGCTGCTTCAGGTGGAAAGGCAAGGTTATACGGTGAGTAACCCTTGCGCTTCCCTTAGTTCAGAGACTGAAGTTTTTCGATGATGGCATCCTTCATCATGATGCCTGTCTTTGTTTCTTTGACCTCTCCGCCTTTCATAAAGATTAGAGTCGGGACAGCTCGGATACCGAATTTCATGGCGAGGTCGCGCTCAGCCATCACATCCACTTTTGTTACTTTTGCTGTTTCGCCAACTTCGGCGGCTACTTCATCAAGAACGGGTGCCAGCATTTTGCAGGGGCCGCAGTGCTCAGACCAGAAGTCAATAACAAGAGGAACATCTGCGCCCTCTGCTTCTGTCGAAAAGTTATCAGCGGTGAGTTCAACAATAGATTCGTGTGCCATAAGTAAATGAGTTTTAAAGCTAGACCTGCAGTTACGACTCAAGCCCCGACGAGGACTCAGACGTATGAGAGGAAAGTAAAGCTAAATGACGACAGTCTAGTCCGAAGGACTAGCCTAGGCTCATCATCGTGTAAAGCTGAACGCCAAAAGCCGCGAGGGCGAGTATCAATACAACAATCGAGATAATCATAAGTGTCTGGTTATTTGCTGCCTCCTCTTCGTCGTCCTCATCTTCGATAACGGCAAGATTGGAGGCGGCATTCGGATCCTGCAGGAGAGTGGCTGTTCCTGCCCCTTCTTCGACAGACGTAAGAGGCACGGTAGCTGAAACCAGAGGAGCTCCTACGGCGTCTAATGGTGTCGTGGCCGTTCCTGCTGGATTTGTGGGCATGGATTGAAGCGGGATCGTCTTAGGAATCGCTTGGATTGGTGCAGTCGGTCCGAGGGGGTCCAGCTCTTCTAGCGGAGCGGTGGAGACTGGTCTTGTAGGGCCTAGGGGGTCAATACTATCTCCGGCTGCCGATGCGAGCTGATCTGAATCAGCGGAGGGGGCATCATCTTTTGTGAGCTTGATCGTAGCGGGCGCGGTTGCTGAGAGAGGAACAGTCGCGCTCGGTGATGCCGGAGGATCTAATTTGGCTAGGGGGACTGTAGCAGTTCCCCCTTTAGCTCTTTCAAGAGGCACCGTATTCGGGCGCTCTCCAGCGCTCGCTGGTGGTTCAGGTGGAGCCCCAAGAGATGGTGGCATAGACAGCGCCGGAGGGGGCGTGAGACTTGGCGTCACTGCTGGACTCGGAGCTGATGGCGGAATAGGTCCCGTTGTCGGACTAGAGCCGACAGCTGCGGATGGCGGTGTTGGAGCGATAGGTTGCGTATGATCTAAAGTCGGGGCTCCAGGGACTGGCAGAGCTGCAGGAGCGATGGGCCCTGTAGTGGGGCCGCCCTGGCCTGATCCTGCTACTTTGGGGAGAACCGGTCCCGCTTCTTCTTTCAACGCCTTTAGGCTGATTTTGACAGTTTCCTTCTTCAGCGGGACTGTTGAGGTCTTGCTGGTGAGGGGGGCTGGTGGCGTCAAAGGCGCTGATGGTTTGGGAGGCTTAGGGTCGCTCATGGCCGATATTTTAGAATTTTCATAAGATATGGTGAAGATGGCCATACTGTCAACTACTGGAACGAAAAAGGAGTCGGAGGTTTTTCCAGTCTCTTACCTAGTTTTTCGATGTTAGCCTAGAGATAAGGGTTCGTAGCAGCAGAGGTTGAGAGCTAGTATAGCGGTATGAATGACACGAATATCGTAGAATTACTCCAGGAACTAATAAGAATTCCATCTGTGAATGTCGATATGTCGCCAACTAAGGGGCATATCGAGCGTGGCTGTGCGGAGTATGTAGGGGATTTTCTGCAAAAATGTGGTGCCAAGGTGCATTTCGACGAAGTCGAGCGGGGAAGGCCGAACGTGATCGGAAAATTTCCTACGCGAGGCGGAGGCCCTCGGCTGGTTTTTGCACCTCATCTGGATACGGTGAGTGTTGATGGCATGACCATCGATCCTTTTGGGGGTGAGATAAGCGATGGCAAGGTCTGGGGTCGCGGCGCATCCGATACGAAAGGGCCGATGGCAGCAATGCTGTGGGCTCTGGCCATGCATCGAGATTCTTTTGCCTCTATGAAGGCGGAGGTATCATTTGTTGGGCTGATGGGCGAAGAAGCTGGGCAACCGGGATCGAAACATTTTGGTGTGACCTATAGCGAAGATTATGACTTTGCTGTTGTTGGGGAGCCTACCAGCTTAGACATCGTTCACGCTCACAAAGGGAGTTGTTGGCTGGACTTGGTTACTAGAGGGCGTGCTTGCCACGGCTCTGAGCCTGAAAAGGGAGAAAATGCTATTCTAAAAATGGCTCAATGGCTACCGGATCTCGTTATAGGTCTACAAAAGCGCTTCAGTGCTTATGAGGACCCCTTTCTTGGGCTTCCAACTGTCAGTGTTGGTGTGATAAATGGAGGGAGTAGCCCGAATATCGTCGCCGCTTCTTGCCGCGTTACCATCGATCTCAGACTTACGCCAGCCCTGCTCACAGCAGGTTCCGCAGAGGAGCATGTGTGCGCAGTCTTGCGAGAGCTGGGGCAAGCGGAGGCTGTGGAGGTCACCCCGTCGGCTACAGCGCCCCCTCTCTCTGAGGATCCTAAACAGGAGTGGATACAAAAGTTTTGCGAGTTGGGCGCTACTTGTGTTTCGGCACCCTGGTTTTGTGATGCTGGCTGGTTGGTGGCGGCAGGCATCCCCTCTGTCGCATGTGGTCCTGGCAGTATTGCTCAGGCGCATACCAAGGATGAATTTATCGATATCGATGATCTGGAGGCGGGCGGAGACTTTTTCTACCAATATCTGAAGAGCCTTGATTAACTTCTGGATGCCAACAAATGCTCCCTTCCTTCCCGGCTCGCGGTCAGCCGTGCTACCCAGTGTGTCCCTTCGAGCACCTCTGTCAGTAAAACTTGGCCCGAGTCCACTTTACCGCCCTTCATATTCGGCGGTGACGGGCTAGGGTTGACCTTGGCGGCAGGGAGGATCTCGAACATCGCAGAGCTTCCTGACGCAATCTGCCGAGCCACGCCCAGTGCTACGCGTCCCATGGTGTAACGTGGGTTGAGCTCGCAGATTGCGCGGTGTTTCAGGTGCCCCTTTTCGTCACAGCGATACACGTAGCTATCGATACCTACCGGTCCATGATAGCCTGCTCTCTGTGCCCACGCTGTGACCGCAGTTGCTAGTTTACCGTCTTCCTCATAGATGGGAAGGGCGGTTTGCATGAGGAACTGTGCGAGTTCGGGAGGCATTCCTTTGCAGAACTTGGGGGATATTAAGCTACCTTCGTAGCGCCCAGACTTTCCAATCAATTGCTCAACATAGCCGATTTTTTTGATGTTTCCGTCTGGACTCACCTCTAGCTGCACCGAGAAGTCGAAAACTCGATTGTGAAAAGGCTCGGCTAACCATGCATGGGGCTGCTTTGGCCGTGCTGGTTTCGCGGCGAGATTGAGTGCTTCACTGATTGGGATGATCGTGTGGCCTCCTCCTGCGATGGAGTGTGGATCTTTGAGGATGATTTGTGAAGTGCCTCCCTCATGCGCCCAGTTTTCAAGAGTCGAGCATAAAACGTGGCGATTTGCCATGCTGACACCGTCACCCATCCACTCGCCGAAAACCTCATGCTGCTCTCCTTTTGAAAAAAGCTTCGACCAAGCCGGTTTCCAATCTGCGGCATGGACGCGGGCTGGGTCACTATGGTAGGCGCTGAGCAACGGCTCAAAAATGGTAGGTAGATTTGGCGCTACTGACCAAGGCTGAAGCTTATGAATTTTTCGTTTTGTGAGTAACTGGTCTTTTTGGATCTTGCCTGATGGGATCTCTTCGAATTCAGGCATAGTGAATCCATTGGATCGGCATCTTGCGAGGTATTCCAATGATGGCCTGCGGCGCACAAGAGCTATGTCGTCGGGGCGAGCAATAAAAGCGATCAGGCTTTCGAGATCAGCGATCAAACTGGCTAGTGCTTTTGGGGGGTGGAAAGGTTGAGGGTGTTTTGCGATGCGGTGTTCCGCTTCGGGATTGAAGAAGAATACGTTAGGAGTTCGACCGCGCGACCGCTCGAATTGCTCAAGGCGATCCACGTAGGTGATCGGGAGGCCGGCACGTGTTCGTCCCTCACGATTGAACGGCGCTCTGGTGCCTTTTGCTCGAGCGGGGGATAGGGGCATGGTGAGCTGCTCATCCAGAGCGTCCCAGAGAGGAGTTTCTACCCCATTCCACTTCTGAAACCAGTGCAGGCCGTAGCCTACATGCGAAATTTCGTCCTCATAAATGTGATTAAGGATGGAGGCTGTTTTGTTGTCTCCTGCATCTGAGAACAGTCCGCCGTAGAAGCGCGCGTAGTCCAAGTTTGCTTGTTCGAAAGTGAGGCTTAAACGAGAGACGTAGTCCGTTGGGTTCTCCATTGTCGAAACAGCCTCCCAGAAGTATCCGTTGACGGGGTATTCGCCAAACTCCGTGCCGCACTCGCTCATCCTGTCCAAGTAGAGGCGGGTATGTTCCTGCTCCTCCCGCATTGTCTTGACAAGGCCTCGGCGAAACGCAGCGGGGGCATCGGGAAAACGCAGTAGAGCAAGCGCCATCAGCTCACAGGCCAGTAATTCGTGATTCGCGAAAAAGTGGAGTAGTGTTCCTCGGCTCTTTTCGTTAATGAGTTTGGCGGAGGAGGGGAGGGCTGGTTTGCTTCCCCCTTTCTCAGCAAACAGGAGATGTTTAGGGCGGCCGGGGAGTGTGGCAGATTTCGCCAGCGTGCCTCGCCGTGGAGCTGCGCCGAAATCGACTTGAGCTTGCGGCGTTTGGCGCAG
>JAHDIL010000164.1 GCA_020630835.1 Verrucomicrobiota bacterium | reverse complement strand
GGACAAATCCACAATCTTACGATTGCGGCTAAGGTTTGTTGGCTCGCCACGCTTGGATATGTAGCCGCGGATGTAAATCCGTGGAACCAAGCAGGCTTTCTGATGAAGCACAGGCTGCCGTTTGGACAAATCCACAATCTTACGATTGCGGCTAAGGTTTGTTGGCTCGCCACGCTTGAATATGTAGCCGCGGATGTAAATCCGTGGAACCAAGCAGGCTTTCTGATGAGATTGCGGCTACGTTTTGTTCGCGACTATGATAGCTCCCACTTTTTGTCTTGGAGGGCTTGCTCGGCAGCTTTAGCCTCGGCAGCTTTTTTACTTGTTCCGGCCCCTTCTCCCAGGCGGTTACCGCGCCATTCGACGCTGACTACGTATGTTTTATCATGGTCAGGTCCTTCAGTTCGCAGAAGCTCGTAGGTCGGTCGCGCATTAGCAAGATCTTGGAGTTGTTCTTGTAATGATCCTTTTGGGTTGGTGACGGACTCTGCTGTGACGTTTTCTTTATCAAAAACGAAGCCAAAATTTGTGAGGAAGTAAGTTTGGGCTGCAACGAACCCCTGATCTAGGTAGATGGCCCCCATGAGCGCTTCAAAGGCGTCGGCAAGGTTGGAATCTCGTTGACGTCCTCCATTGATCTCCTCTCCACGGCCGAGAATGAGTTCGGCTCCTAGGCCGATTTGCTCAGCAAGTTGACATAGACCTGTTCGTGAGACGATTTGTGCACGAATTTGTGTCAAACGGCCTTCATCATGTTCGGGACGGCGACGAAAGAGCTCTTCCGTGGTGATCAGCTCGACGACGGCATCACCCAGATATTCCAGGCGTTGGTTGTGCTTATCTCCGTTTTTCAGCTCTGCGCTGGGATGAGTCAGCGCCTCCTGCAAGAGGGAGGGATTCTGAAAGGTAAATCCGAAAGCTGTTTGAGGATCCGGCATGTGTCAGTGTTAAGCAGATCGGGTGGCTTGCAATAGGAACTGCATATTTATCCTTCGGAAGAATTGTCGTAGGAAATATGGGGTGGCTGACGGGATTTGAACCCGCGACAACCGGTACCACAAACCGGGGCTCTACCCCTGAGCTACAGCCACCATCGAAAAGGGTATGGGATGATCCATTATCCTCTCGGAGTGCGGATCTTACGACAGAGTTTTAAGAATTCCACCACTAAATTGCGTCGTTCGCTCGAAAAACGCTCGCATCTATTGCTAGGTTCGGAGACGGTGAAGTATGAGTTTATCGGAAAGGATCACTGCGCCAAAAAATTGGAAGCCTGTGGCATTTAAAGAGTGGGACGTTGTTCTTCAGGCTCTTGCATCCGGAGAGCAGTCTCTGCTCTTGCGCAAGGGGGGCATTTCCGAAGGGAAACATGGATTCCAATGGATTCATGACCGCTTTTTCTTCTACCCTAGTCTTTTTCATGAACAGGGAGATCAAGTGAAGCTAGCAGCGGATGGATCACCGCGCGGGGTCACAGCACACCATGAGGTGAATGAGGGTAGAGTAGACCCGGTCCCTTTTTCTCTCTATGCCGAAACAATACAAAGTGGCCGTATCACGGATTGGTCGCAGGTAGAAGCTCTCGAGCCTTTCCATATTTGGAAGGCTGAAATTGTCAGAGAGCGTTTTGACTGGGGAGAAGAGCCAGGTATTTCCTTCGCTCTTGTGCAGGTTTGGGAGTTGTCCCAACCGTGGATATTGAAAGACAGATCAGGGTTTGGGGGGTGTCGATCATGGATGGGGCTGCCCTCTGAGGAAAATGGGAGCTGGGAAACAGCCTTGGAAAAGGCTTTGCTTGTTGAGCCAAAGAATCGTCCACCTCAGGAGCTTCTCGCTTGAATCTTGTGCGAATATTCTTCTAACTGAGCTTATGCACCCCGAAGTAGAGAAATTAGTTCGCCTACAGCATGTAGACCAGCGTATTGCCGATTTGACGAAGGAAATAGCGGCTCTTCCTGAGGCAGAGGACGATGCGCGTGACCGCGTAACCAATCAGACGTCGAATGTCGATAAAGCGCAGAAAGCGCAACAAGAAGTCGATATGGAAATCAAGCAGCTGGAGTTGGATGTGGGAACGCGCCGTGACACGATCACGAAGCTGAAAGTCCAGCAGTTCGAGACGAAGAAAAACGAGGAATTTCGCTCCATGGGTGAGGAAATTGAGCGTTACGAAGGAGAAATCGCTCAGTTAGAGGATCAAGAGTTGGAGCTTATGGAGGAGAGTGAGCAAAAAGTGGCCACTCTTGCGGCGGAGCGCAAGGCGTTAGCTGAGCTCGAACGAGACTTGGAAAATGATCTCGCCGATATTGATAAACGTAGGAAAAATTTCGAGGCAGAACGAGCTCAGGAAGAGGAAACAGCAAACCGTCTCAGCAGTGATGTCGACAATGATTTGTTAGAGCTGTATAAGCGTCTTTTCAAATCGAAGAACGGGAGCGCTGTTGTAGGGCTAACAGATGAAGTTTGCCAAGGCTGTCATATGAAAGTGACGAAGTCGACTGTGATCAGCGCTAAGAATGAGGCTGAGGTAACGTATTGTGAAAATTGTGGTCGCATCCTTTATTATTGGACTGATGACTCGGCACGAGAGCGAGATCGTAACTCCAATCGGTATTGATCTTTTTTATCAGGTGTAGGAGGAAAGAAAAAACCGCTCTGCAAACTGACATCCAGAGGGGTCAGCTACCTTTATGGGTTTGTTTCTGAGACCTCTTGTAGACGATGGTGTTGAGCACATGTCGTAGTCGCTCTGTTAAGCTCGTCTTATAGGGAGAGCTGAGTCCTGTGCAGTAGCCACGAAATTCGCTTTCAATCTTCCCAATTCCCCTTTTGTCGACTTGCTCTGCGATCGGCACGGTGCTGACGCTGTCGGATTTGTTTTGGACTGAGGGGTTTCGCATACGCCTCGGGATCGTCATGGCGAGAGAGTGCGTGAAGTGGTTTCTCGCTCCCGGCCATGATTGAGCCGAGTGGGTGGATTTCGCCAACTGGGGTAGCCAAACCAAAACGTTCCATTTGAGTCCGAATAGTTCCAGCATTTTTGTAAGCGATAGGGAGCTCACTCACATCGGGATGACCGAGAAACCATCGAATGTCTATATCCCCGGATTCTTTGTGAATGTGAGGATTTTCTGATCCGTGCTCACGCATGCGTCGTCGGATAGCAGAACGAGAGAGGTTTCGTCCAGCTCCGTGGGGGGCGAAACCCAATGTGTTGGGGTTATCTCTACCCAACACCAGCTGAATAGGCTCAGCCATATTCAGCGGAATGAGCCCCAAGCGACGGCGACCGTCGGTATGTCGCCAGGCAGGTGTAGCCCCTTTGCCATGAAGAAAGTCGGATTCTCCTGAGCGCCAAACAAAATTGTGCTCGTTTCTAACCTGAGCTAGAGGCTTTGTGTGTAGGGTTGTTATGAATCGATGATGAATCGATTCATGATTGGCTCGGGTCCAGCGTTGAACGTAACTGAGTGCGTCCCAGTAGTGACGCCCGGTCTCTGAGTTTGCATCTAGCCAGGCAGCTGTTTTTGGTATGTTAGCAGCTAGCCGGTCAGTTTGTTCGATGGCCTGTTTCTGGCCTCGACGAAAAACTTGGGCGCCCAGTCCACGCGAGCCGTGATGTGTCACGAGCACGCGATAGGTCCGGCCGGGGTGAAGTGAGCCGAAGACCTGCTCATGTCCCTGAGCTTTCATTTCGGTCAAGAAAGATGGGGAAACGCTAAACTCTCCTAGAAAAGCGAAGTGGTTGCCATCTCCCTGATCCGCCATGTGTGCTCGGGCTAGATCCTGTAAACGCGATAGAAAAGGATTCCCCCACACGTCTTCCTTTAGGACTTGGTGATCGATGCGCTCAGGTTCGGGTCGGCCACCGGGTCCGAATCGGGTAGACGCCATGAGAGCATTCATTTCTTCCGACACGGTGGTGACTGGCTCATACCAGGTAGCTGCGAGAGAGCAGCAGATGTCTGAGGAGTGAGCGCTGGGTATAATCGCCTGATGTGCGCGGACGACACCGCCTACAGGTATGGTTGCTGGTGCTTTTCCGACAGGGCACGCGTCGGGTAGAATGGCTCCGCCGGTAATCGATGGGACCCTCATTAGTTCCCGCATTCTTTTGCGCACCTCACCGAGATTCTTTTCTTCGTCAGGGTTTTCAGCGGTGATTGCCTCGAAGAATTCTAATGCTTCGTCGCGCAGACTGACTGTGTCAGTTGCCAAGGGGAAGTCACGCTGGAGGAGTTTGAGGAGATACTTGGCACTCGATATTCCACGCTCCTCATAGCGACGAGCCTCCTGCAGCAAGATGGGAATCTGTTCAGAAGGGTAGCCGATAGAGAGGATATCGTCTGCACTAATAATCATGGCACACTAGAGGTGTGGAGGGGATGGGAGAAAGCCGATCTTTTCGTCGATTGAAAGATGGAGCGGGTAGAGGGAATCGAACCCTCATAACTAGCTTGGAAGGCTAGGGCTTTACCATTAAGCTATACCCGCAAGAGCTACAGCGATTGGCTGGGGGCGTGGAACCTAATGACACTTTTTGATTTGCCAACTGAAAAAACCTCCCAAAAGGTCTTTTTTGGGCGAATCTCGGGGTGGTTTTGCCGAGCTGTCCCTACTCTCTGTGATCAGTTTGCTCAGAGTGTTTGGCGGGCTCCTCTGCTTTTCATGGCTGTTTTCGTGATCGCGGGAGTCTTACTAGTCGATCCTGAATCACGTGTGCTTGGAGTGGTTTGCCTCCCACTTCTGGCTCTCCAGTTGGTCGTCTTTTGGTGGAGGTTACCTAGTATGATATCAAGGAGATCGGGAGCGGTCATGGGCACTTCTTTGATCGCTATTCTTGTTTTTGGGGCTTGGAGGCATGGCGAGAGGAGGGTTGAGATCCTGAGCTTTCCTTTGGCTAAAATGGTGGCGGAGGGAAGAAGTATTGAAGTTTCTGGCGAAGGTTGGGTCGTCAGTGCGCAGGAGCGTGGTGAACAGGGAATCACGGGTCTGCTTGAGCTTCGAAAACTTGTGGTCGAGGAACATGAAGTAACCGTGAACCACCGACTCCGGTTTTTCGCCCGCTCAGTGGCGGAGGTTCCAGAATACGGCGAAGGAGTTCGCTTTCGAGGTGTTGTCCGGCCCCTGCCTGATCCTTTAGTTCCCGGTGGATTCGATGCTAGGCGCTTTTACTTTCGTAAGTCGGGGAGCGTAGCCGAACTTT
>JAHDIL010000163.1 GCA_020630835.1 Verrucomicrobiota bacterium | reverse complement strand
GAGCACAATGAAATCACCACCGAGGTTTGACTTCACAAACAGGTTTTTGTAAGTCGGCTCGATACAAGGGGTGGATCCCATGATGTTCGATATGGTAGCCGTCGGAGCGATTGCCAGCACATTGCTGTTACGCATACCCTGCGATTGAATCTTTGTGCGCAGAGCATCCCAATCCATGCGACCGCCACGAACGACATCGATAGCCATGCCACGCTGCTCCTCCAGAAGATCGAGAGTGTCAGCCGGGAGCAGACCACGCTGCCATTTAGACCCCTCAAAACTTGAGTAACTGCCCCGCTCAGCGGCAAGATCACTGGATGCTTCATAAGCAAAGTAAGCGATGGCCTCCATGAACTCATCATTGAAATCAACCGCCTGAGAACTGGCAAAAGGTGTGTTGCGCTTATAGAGGGCGTTCTGCAGCCCCATGACACCAAGCCCCACAGGGCGATGGCGTGAGTTGGCATTTTTCGCCGACTGGGTGGGGTAGAAGTTGATGTCGATGACATTATCGAGGGCACGCACCGCGATAGTGACGGTCTCTTTCAACTTCTCCAGATCCAAAGAACCATCGTCGGCGATGTGATTATCGAGAACAACCGATCCCAGATTACAGACTGCCGTTTCATCAGCAGACGTGTTTAGCGTGATTTCGGTGCATAGGTTCGAGCTGTGAATGACACCTTTATGATCTTGGGGGCTGCGGACGTTGCACGGATCCTTAAAAGTAATCCACGGGTGGCCTGTCTCGAAGAGCATTTTGAGCATCTTCTTCCACAACTCGATAGCCGGGATTTCCTTACCGAAGATTTTGCCTTCTCTCGCGAGGGCTTCGTATTCCTCGTATTTCTCTTCGAAAGCTAACCCATAGCTATCGTGAAGGTCCGGAACTTCATTAGAACGGAAAAGCGTCCAGTTCTCCCTAGCCTCCATCCGCTTCATGAAAAGGTCGGGAACCCAGTTGGCCGTATTCATGTCGTGAGCTCGACGACGCTCATCACCGGTGTTCACTCGAAGCTCTAGGAAGTCGAGGATATCATTATGCCAGGTCTCCAGATAGGCACAGCCAGACCCCCGCCGCTTACCACCTTGATTCACGGCTACTAGCTGATCATTGTGCAGCTTCAGGAATGGAATAACACCTTGGCTTTCCCCATTAGTGCCTTGGATATAACTACCGGTTCCACGGACAGATGTCCATGATCCCCCCAGTCCACCGGCCCATTTGGAGAGATAGGCATTGTCGGCAATACCACGCTGCATGATCGACTCAATACTATCGTCGACTTTGTAAAGGTAGCAGGACGAAAGCTGGTTGTGAAGTGTCCCTGAATTAAAGAGCGTCGGTGTAGAAGAACAAAAACGACGACTTGAGTAGAGACGGTAGAGATCGAGGACTTTCTCCTCACGGTCCCCCGTTTCCTCAACCATCAACCCCATAGCCACACGCATCCAGAAAAGCTGCGGCGTCTCAATCCGCTGATGATGGCTACCCGTTTTATCCACGATCAAATAACGATCGTAGAGCGTCTGAATACCAAGGAATTCAAAATCAAGATCGGAGGCTGGGTTGATAGCGTCAGCCAATTTATCAAGATTATAGTCAAGCAACTTAGGAGAGAGTCGGTTAATCTCGACACCGCGCACGAGGTTCGCCTTGAAGGCCCGACGATGACGCTCCCCGAGACTGGATACCCCATCACGAGCGATGTTCCAGTCGAGCGTCTCTTCATACATGTATGTGAGCAGGATGCGTCCAGCAAACTGGGCGAAATCAGCGTCTTTCTCGATCAGAGTCTTGGCATTCAGCGTCACTGTCTTGCGCAAATCATCCTCAGTCATCTCCGAGAAAAAAGCGCGGCGCAGCTCCTGCTCGATCTGATCTGTAGTCATGCTCAGATCGAGACCAGCCGAGGCGAATTCAATACGACGGCGAAGATCTAAACCGTCCCAAAGTTCGCTAGACCCATCGCGCCGGGTGACGACGATCATGGCATCCTGAGTCGTTCCAGAGAGCGCCTCCTGTGCCTCCGCTTCTTCCTGGGAGCGCTGGCCATTGCGGTGAGCGCGATAAAGGATGTAAGCCTCCGCCACCTTAAAGTGGCCCTGACGCATCAGCTCCTCCTGCACGACATCCTGCAGGTCTTCGATGAGAATAAACTCTTGGCTACTTTTGGCTACCCGCTCCGTTAGCGCCTCAGATACCGCCTTGGCGGGGGAAGAATCCATTCCAAGTGAAAGGAACGCACTGCGGACTGCGATCTCGATCTTGTTGGCATTCCACGGCACGACCTCACCATTACGACGAACCACACGGCAAAGAGGCTTCACCGTAGCGTTGGTCTCCACACTGTGTCGAGCATCCGCAGCTTTCTGACGAATGATGAGACTCTTAGCAACATCATGAGCATTCTGTCGAACAAGCGCACGCTCGATAAGGTCGGTTAGCTCCTCAGTGGTAAGGATCGCGTCACCACTGGCGCTATTAAACTTCTCATTCAGAGAGCGGCCAACCGTTTCGACGATGGAAGAAACGAGGTTGCGGTTCGACTCTGTGAATATCTCATCCTGCTTCCGAGAAAGAGCAAGATCCGTGATCGCTTTTCCTACTGTCTCAGCGATTTCGGATGCGCTCATGGAGGTCTGTTGGTCTCCGGAGCGGAGGAAAACAGAACCGTCCGCCAGCTGCGATTCGGTGGAGGTTACATCAGCCCAGTTAAAGCGGGGCTTCATGTCCTGAGGAGTGGCGGCGCACCGCTGCAACTCCATGTCTTCTTCGATAAAATTACGATCAATCATGGATTCAAATGAGTTATGTGTATATTTGAGCAGTTGCCCTCAGTATCGAAGAAGACAAGAGATTGTAAAGTTCTAATGAACAGTTTTATTAAAGCTCATCGTCGTCGGCAGTGACGAGAGCGGAGGCTTTTTGATATTCCGTAACCTTCCCCTCAAAGAAGTTTTGCTCCTTCTTCATATTGATGGCTTCGGAAAGCCATGGGAACGGATTCTGCACCCCTGGATTCAACTTATCGAGGCCAATTCCTTCAAGTCGGTAGTCGGCGATATAGTCGATATACTGGCAGAACTCCTCGGCATTCAAGCCGATGGAACTTACTGGCAGGCAATCACGGATAAAGTCTTTCTCGAGAGCAACAGCCTCTCGCATAGTCTCGACTAGCTCTGCTTTGAAATCAGGGGTCCAGATCTCCATATTTTCGCTGATGAGATCCATAAAAAGATTGCGGAACAACTCAATATGATTGGACTCATCGCGCAGTGTGTATCGGAACATTTGCCCAATACCCGGGAACTTGTTCTGTCGGTAGAGGCTAAGGATCATACCAAAGAGTCCGTAGAACTGTGTTCCCTCCATGCATTGACCGAATACGAAAATATTGCGGGCCAGAAGCTTCTTATTCTCCGGGTCAGTCATATCAACATCGCGGCGCAGGTCATGTGAGGTGCGATTCACGAAGTCGTTCTTGCGCTGAATGGTCGGAATCTGCTCGAACATGGCCTCGCATTCATGCGGGTTGATTCCCAGGCTGGAAATCATGTAAAGCAGAGAATCAGCGTGGATATTTTCCTCGTGCGCGTGGCGTCCAAGGACGAGCTTGAGCTCGGGAGCAGTCACGAGCTCACGCACAACGTGGATGATGTTGTCACCAACGATACCCTCAGCAGCCGAGAAATAACCGATACCCATACGGATGATCCAGCGCTCAACATCGGAGAGCTCCGATCCCTGCCACAATTCGATATCCTTTTGCATCTGGATATCCTCTGGCTCCCAGTGGTTCGCCTTCATCGTGCGATACAAATCGTAGGCCCACTGGTATTTCAAAGGGAGCAGATTGAAGGTCTCTGTTTTGCGACCATTAATGACACGCTTGGCCGCGTAGGCCTCCTCAGCTTTGTCTTGGTCGAGGACGAACTCGCGCGGTCCGATTTTGAATGACTTTTCCATGAATTTTTTGCAGATAAATAGAGTGAATTTGGTTATTGATGCGTCGGTTTGAGCGGTCCCGCGTAAAGCTCAACTCGACTGGCTAGTCTCCACCCAAATTTGAGAAGTTTTGGAGCCACTTTTACGACTCGTCAGCGGAATCAGTGCCAATTATGCCACATTCACGAAAACTCTCTATTTCGGCGAAAACCACAACAGGTTGCGCTTTTCGGAGGTAGAATGCACAACATGTAGTGGTCGGGCAAGAATTTAATACGCTGATTGAGTGAATTTTTCTCCTGTCGAACAATCGCTAAACTTCCCTTCTCAGACATGCGATTCTTTTCTCATATTTGAGAATGAAAGCAACGCAAAAGAGTCTAAAATCGACCATAAAGCTCACAGCCCTGATCTTTATTGGGCAGAGAGGTCCGCGCAGTGGAGTTTTCCTACGATTTCCCGATGATGAACAGCAATCGCCCCCTTCCCGCCGCCACTTACTCGCTCGGGTGAGTGGTGCTAGCGCTCTGGCTCCACCGGTGACTTACTCGGCCGACAAGCCCCCGCTAAAGATTCCTCAGCGAGCCGCCACAGGGCAGCTCAAGGTTGGTCTATCCGCCTATTTATTCCGCGATCACTACCCTTTTAGGACAGCGAAACCGAATCGCCAAGTAAATCAAGGTTCGCGGACCCTTGATTTACCGAAAGTTACCGATTCATACAGCCAGCTATGAAGCTGAGATGGCTCAAGTCACGAGCTACTTCTCCCCCCCGAGTTTTCTGACAGCGACATCCTAGATAGGCGCACACCGCGCCCACCTAAATGGAATCACCATCTCCGGGACAGCTGTTGGCAACAACTCTACCTTCGATCCACAAAAGGACCCTCGCTATGTCGAGCAGATGAAAGATGAGAGCGTGTGCCTCAACGGCTCGATCAAATGCGCTCCGTTCTGACGAGCTAAACGTTCTATCTATTTCCCAAGCCCAGATTTCACAAAGGCGATGAAGGCTTCCTTCGCAGCCGCCATGGAGGCATCAGGCCCAGTCATCTTCAAAAAGACATCACCTTCAGGGCTTGGCATGATAGCCGCCAGCATGGTGTAATTAGGTCGCGGGGTTTTGTTGCCACCAAAGGGAGGCCCATCCATGTAAGTGCCTCTCGCCTCGAGAAAAGTTATCGTTTTACCCTCCACATCCTCATCCTTCTGATCAACAGCTGGAGTGCCGTTGAACTGCCCAACCCAGCGATCAATATTGGCCTGCTTGTTCCCCCCCTGCCCCTTCCCG
>JAHDIL010000162.1 GCA_020630835.1 Verrucomicrobiota bacterium | reverse complement strand
CGAAGCTTTTCTATTCTTTGTGCGTGGCTTGTATTCTGCATTTTTCCCACCGTCTCGGCGGCGGAGGCTTGGAGTATTCCGCAGGCGAATCGCCAGCTTCCGTTTACGGCTACTCATGGAGCCCATCCTGACTTTCGGATTGAGTGGTGGTATCTTACGGGGCATCTTGAGTCCGGTGAACGGCGTTTTGGCTATCAGGCGACTTTTTTCCGTCTGGGGCAGGAACCTACTGCGACTGCCGAGGATGACGCCTTTGGCGACGAGCAGCTCTTCCTTGCCCATATGGGGATAACAGATGTAGAAACTGGGGAGCATATTCATGAAGAACGTCTCAATCGATCAGGCTGGAATGCCTTTGCGAGAACGGGGGATACCCATGTTGTGAATGGCAACTGGTCGCTTAAGAGGCAACCCGGCCCTGCAGGCCCGAACAAGCAGGGCGAAACATTCCTGCTAGAGGGCACGATAAAGGGGGATGCACGGTTGTCTTTGCGCCTGATTGGCAAAAAGCCCCTTGTCGTTTTCGGAGAAGAGGGAATCTCACGCAAAGGGCCTGAGGGCACGGCATCTAGTTATTATGTGACCTTTACCAGGCTACAGGCGAGTGGGATGCTAGTCCTGGGGGGCGAGACATTGGCCGTTTCGGGAGAGGGGTGGATGGATCACGAAATTTCTAGCAGTCAGCTGGATGATGGTCAGGTGGGCTGGGACTGGGCCTGTCTGCAGTTCGATGATGGCCGAGAAATCATGGGATTCATTCTGCGCAACGATGATGGGAGCGTTTCTCCCTACTCGAAACTGGTTTGGGTAGATGAGAAGGCACAACTATCGCATCAGAAGTATGGCGAATACGAATGGATCAAAGAAGGTGTTTGGAAAAGTCTCGCTACCGGAGGGGCTTATCCTATCGAGCCGAGGATCCGCACCCCTGATCCAAAAACGGGAAAATGCGAGAATTTAAGCTGCGACCGATAGCCGATGCGCAGGAGATGGTAGCCGGATCAGGAGGGGTTAACTACTGGGAGGGAGCCTGCGATGTGCTGGAGAGCGGTGAGCTGATTGGGCGCGCGTATCTGGAGCTAACTGGGTATGCCGGTGATGTCGCTAGCCGCTTGAGGTAAGTGCTTTTGGGCGAGAATCTTGCCCTTGCAAACCCTGCGGCACAGAGGAAGCATGGGTGGTCTGTGATGAAGCTCTTTTATCCCGAACATCTACCTGTCAGTCGGAAGCGTGAGGACATCCTCGCGGCTATGCGCACGCATCAGGTAGTCATCGTGTGCGGCGATACTGGCTCCGGAAAGACGACCCAGTTGCCAAAGATGGCGCTTGAGATCGGCGGAGCATCTAAGGGGCGAAGAATCGGTTGCACGCAGCCTCGGCGCATTGCAGCGACCTCAGTTGCGAGCCGTGTGGCCGAGGAGATGGAGGTCTCCCTTGGTGGGGAAGTTGGCTATCAGGTGCGGTTCGACGATAAGACGAGCCGGGACACCGCAGTGAAGTTTATGACTGACGGTATCCTCCTAGCCGAAACGCAGGGGGATCCGCAGCTCAAACAGTATGATACGCTCATCATCGATGAAGCTCACGAGCGCTCCCTGAATATCGATTTCATCCTGGGCTACCTTCATCGTTTGTTAGAAAAGCGCCGCGACTTGCGCGTTATTATTTCATCAGCGACGCTTGATGCCGAGGGCTTTTCCCGTTTTTTCGGCGATGCGCCGACGCTGCAGGTAGCTGGCCGAACTTTTCCTGTAGAGGACCGCTACCAGGTGCCGCTTCATCGGCACGAGCGTTTGTCCGATCAAGTCGCGCGCGCAGCTGAGGAGTTGGCAGAGGATGATCCGCTGGGCGACACCTTGGTCTTTCTTCCTGGTGAGCGTGAGATCCGTGACGCGATGGATCTGCTGGATGGGCGCAAATATCCACGAACGCAAGTGATCGCTCTCTACGCCCGTCAGGCTAGTCCTGAGCAGAAAGCTGCTTTTCGGCCGGATCGCAGTAAGAGACGGATCATACTCGCGACAAATGTCGCAGAGACCTCGCTGACCCTTCCTGACATTCACTCCGTCATCGATAGTGGCATCGTCAGGATGAGTCGCTACGACGCGGGTTCGGGCATTCAGCGTCTGCAGATCGAGGAGACATCGCAAGCGAGTGCCCGACAGCGGAGAGGGCGTTGTGGGCGAGTGAGGGAGGGAATCTGTATCCGCTTGTATAGTGAAGAAGACTTCGAAGAGCGTGATGAGTTTACGGATCCCGAAATTTTGCGATCCAATCTGGCTGGAGTGGTCTTGCAGATGGAGCACCTGCGACTGGGCGATCCTTTGCGTTTTCCGTTTATTGATCCGCCACCACCGAAACGGGTAGCGCAGGCTTATCGTGTGCTGGAGGAGTTAGGCGCGATCTACCGTGAAAGTCAGAGCACAAGGTTAACGGATATCGGGCGAGAGATGGCAAGGCTGCCCGTAGACCCGAGAGTGGGGCGCCTGCTCATTGCTTGTCATGACGAGGGCGTGATCAAGGAGGGTTTGATTGTGGCTTCGGCCCTTACCGTGCAGGACCCGCGTGAGCGGCCACGAGATGCGCAGGAGGCTGCAGACAGCGCTCATGCCCGGTTTCGTGACAAGCGTTCCGACTTTACCGCATGGCTCCGCTGGTGGCACGCCATGGAGGAAGCCCGTGGTAAATCTAACAATCAGCTTAGACGGTTTTGCGAAAAGAACTTTCTTAATTATCGGCGAGCCCAGGAATGGCGAAACCTGCATAGAGAGCTTCTGGAGGCGGTAAAGTCACTTCGGTGGAAGCTACCGCAGGACTTGCGCAAACTGAACGACCCTGAAGACAGTTATTCGGTGGAGCTCCACAAAGCGATCTTAGCATCGGTCCCGACACAAATCGGGCTTACCGATACGCGCAGCAAGGCTTATCAGGGAGCACGGGGCACAGAGTTCCATCTTTTCCCCGGCTCGGGCGTCTTTAAAGCTCGGCCTAGCTGGGTGATGGCCTTTGAGATGATGGAGACGGCCAAACTCTATGCACGTAATGCCGCTGAGTTTGACCCTAGTTGGTTTGAGGCTGTCAATCCGCACTGCTGCCGCTATCGGTATACGAACCCTCATTGGTCAAAGGATCAAGGCGCTGTCTATGGCGATGAATCTGTTATTGCCTTTGGTCTTCCCGTCGTCGAGAAGCGCAAGGTCCACTACCAGCGTATCGATGCAAAAGTGGCTCGCCAGATCTTTATACAGGAGGCGCTAGTCAATAGGAAAACCAAAGGTCCACTGCCTATCCTCAAACCAAACCAGCTCACTCAGTTACGCGCGGAGCGTCTCGAGCATAAGCTTCGCCGATACAATGGACTGTTTCATCCACCTCATATAGAGAGCTTTTATGAAGGCGTGATCCCAGAGGATGTTTGCACTCTGCAGCAATTTCAAAAATGGGCGACTTCTGAATCGGTTACCGCACAAGCCAAAGAAGCAGGCCGGCATCCCATCGACTTTACACTAGACGACTGCCTTCTCGAGCCGATCGAGGGCTTGCAAGAGAATCTTTATCCAGACGAAATCGTTTCACCGGATCAGGAGGCCGTTTTTCAGCTACGCTACCTACATAATCCTTCGGAGGAGCGTGATGGCATTACGTTGAGGATCCCGATTGATGATTTGCCGAGCCTTCCGGTCTGGTTCGGTGATTGGCTTGTGCCCGGGTTTTTGCCTGAAAAAGTCGAGGCTATGTTACGAACCCTACCAAAGGCAAAAAGAACGAAGCTTCCTGCTCAACGTGAGGTGGTGGCGGCTTTCTGTGCCGAGTGGTCAGGCTATGTTCCGCAGTGTTCCCTAAGTTGTGCGCTGCGCGACTTCCTGAAAGATAGTTATCAGGTAGAGGTAGATGAGGATGAAGCCTTTGACGAAGAACGCATACCTCGCTTTCTTTTCCAGCGCTTCCAGATTATCAATGAAAAGGGGAAAACGATTGCCAGTGGGCGGGATTTGCCGGGATTGCAGGAGGAACTCGCTGAACGCCTCCAAGTTAGGTTCGAGGATCTTGCACGCACGCAGTTCTTCCAGCCTGCGCTGAACCGGTGGGATGTGGGAGAGCTGCCCCTAGAGCTGGATCTGCATCGCACGATAAAAGGCTATCCAGCAGTAAGTGTCTTTCATCCAGGCGTAGACAGAGAAAGTATCGGGTTGTTCGTGTTTCCTAGCCCAGAAGAGGCAGCTTTCCATCATCCACTCGGATGCGGAGCTCTTGACCGAAAGCTGAACCCAGACGTGCCTGACCGATTGCGCGGTGTTTTGTTTACCAGCCGAGCTTCTCAGCAAAAGGCCGGTGCCGGCACCGGCAGAGCGAGGACACGTAAAGCCTCTGCTAGCCCAAACCTCAATAGCTTAGCGAACGCCTTCCAACAGGCGGGAACGGGGAGTGTAGATGAAAAAAAGAGAGCGGCTGACGCGGCGAAACCTGCTCCAGGAAAGGGGCCGATCGGCTTTCTCACTCCTGAGCAAGCGTGGTTGCTGGATCAAGTCGGGGAGAAGCCGGATAAAAATCGAGCCTACCTTGAACTGGCTATTCTCGCGCAGAGTGTAGCGGCACCGCGATCGTTGGCGGAGTTCGAAGAATCTGTTAGGCAAACTGAGCAAAGGCTGTTCGAGACAGCGGAGAAACTAAGCGGTGCGCTGGCTGAGGTGCTAGAAATTTATGGGAGACTCAGCCCTTTACTGGGACGCGATGACCCGGCCTATTCGGATACGTTGATTGATAGTCGTATGTTCATGGAAGAACTATTCCGTGAGGGGTGGGTTTTGGCTGAGGCGCCAGAGCGCTTTGTCCGTTTGCAGGCAGATTTGCTCGGGCTGGAGATGCGTTTGACGCGAGCCTTCGGTGCCGCTCCGGGAAAGGATGTCGAAAAGATAGATCGTTACGATCAGCAGGTGGAGACTAAAGTGCATGCTGTCCCAGCGCGGAATTGGCTCGCGGCACCACCGGCTGTTATCAACTACGACCGTCGGGTGGCAGAGTCCAGTTGGCGGCTCACCTGTTTTGCTCCCGAATTGCGGGCGCGGTTGCGGGGGTAGCCCGGCTTGCTGAGTAGCCCCTCCGCCATGGTGTCAGAGACGATATTGCGGATGACTTTGGGAAGAATTCAGTGGCGTTGGCCTGGAAAGGGACAACCATGACGTGGGGAGGTTTCTCGGCACCGTGTAGGTGCTCAGGAGCTTTTGGTTCTGGAGTCCGCC
>JAHDIL010000161.1 GCA_020630835.1 Verrucomicrobiota bacterium | reverse complement strand
GATGGGAATACACGTTCTTTATCTGATTTCGGTATCATCGCAAGGCTAGATTTGTAAGAAACTTGTCAGAGCTCAAGGCTGTTTCTTTACGGGGCCATCCAGCAACGCTAGGCGTGCTCTCTCTCTTTGCCGATTGCCATTCGTAATATTCTCGCCATACTCCGCTCATGATTCTGACTGATGCTGAGATCTTGGCCGCTATGGATAAAGGTGAGATTGTCGTCGATCCCTTTGATCGTAACTGCCTGGGGACAAACAGTTACGACGTGCACCTAAGCAGACACTTAGCGACCTACAGTGAGCGCGTATTGGATGCTAAAAAACACAACCCGATTGAGCACTTCGAAATTCCTGAGACCGGATTTGTTCTTGAGCCTCAGATCAATTACCTCGGTTCAACGATCGAATACACCGAAACTCACGCCACCGTCCCTTTCCTAGAGGGCAAATCTAGTGTCGGTCGTCTTGGCATAGACATCCATGCCACTGCCGGGAAAGGAGACGTAGGGTTCTGCAACTATTGGACCTTAGAGATATCGGTCAAACAGCCGGTTCGAGTCTATGAGGGGATGCCAATCGGCCAACTTATCTATTTCCTTGTCGAAGGTGAGGTTCTGACCAGTTATGACAAAAAAGGGAGCGCGAAATATAATGGAAAGTCCCCTCTCCCAGTCGAGTCAATGATGTTCAAGAACGACTTTTAGGCAGATTGGCACTACCCTGCTTTGTGCGCTTTAAACCGGCGCAGGGTCTCATCTCGCTCAGTTTCGTGATCCACGAGGGGTGCCACATACTCAGGGCAGAGTTTGTCTGAGCCTTCTGGCGGTTTCCGAAATTGTCTGGGATCGATCTTCTCAAGCTCGGGCACCCATCTTTTGATATACTCACCTTGGGGGTCGAAACGCTCGGTCTGCGTCCATGGGTTCTGAATGCGGAAGTAAGGAGCTGCGTCTGCCCCTGTCCCTGCTGACCATTGCCACCCTCCGTTGTTGTTTGCAATCTCTCCATCAAGCAAGTGCTGCATGAAGTGAGCCTCTCCCTCGCGCCAGTGAATGTGAAGGTCTTTTGTGAGAAACATAGCCGTAATCATTCGGGCCCGGTTGTGCATGTAACCGAGAGCCTTTATCTGCCGCATACCTGCGTCGACGATTGGGAAACCGGTTCTCCCGTCTTTCCAACGTTGCAGGCGCTCGTCCATATTCGGATCAGCCCCTCCCATTGTTGATTAAAATTGGCCTCTAGAACATGGGGAAAGTGCCCCAAGATAGCCATGTAGAATTCGCGCCAAGCCAGTTGTTTCTGAAAGGTTAGCACACCATCCCGGGCTGCCTTGTCAGGAGCCGACCTCAATACTTCAGCGCTGCGATGATATACCTCGCGCGCACTAACTGTCCCCCAACGAAGATCAGCCCCGAGTCGTGAAGTTCCCATAATCGAGAGATTATTACGCTCCTCCTGATATCCGAAGACTGTATCCCTCAGAGCTTGGTTAAGTCTCTTTCGTGCTGCCTTCTCCCCTGGCTCAAGCCAAAGGTCAGAGGAGTTTTTGTATCCCCAGCGGCTGACCGTTGGCACGCCATCAGATTCGAGACTGGCAGGACTAGTAAGTTTCCGAACCGGATTTAGCGCTAAGGGCTTTTCTTGCTTAAACCAATTGCGCGAATAAGGCGTGTAAACCTTGTAGGGATCCCCGCTTCCGGTTAGCACTTCGTCTTTCTCGTGAAGGACGACATCCTGAAAGTCAACGAAGTCAATGCCGACCTCTCGACAGAGCGACTTCACTCTCGACTCCATTTCTTTGCCGAAAGGGTCAGGATCACGGTTCAGGAAAATCGCCTCGGCTTCAGTCTCGTTGATCAAGCGTTTCAGCTGTTCAACCTGACTGCCGGTGCGAAAAATAAGCTGACCACCGACATAGTCGATATTTTTGGCCAGCGATTCTAGACAACCGCATAGAAAAGCCTGCCGGCCACGTCCGGTCCAATTGTGATTATCTTTCCAGCTCGAGAGAATGTAGACAGGCGTGACCTCCTCAGCGCGCGCCACCGCGTTTGAGAGCGCTGTATTGTCGCTGAGTCTGAGGTCGCGGCGAAACCAGTGGATGACCCGTTTGTAGGACTTACTCATCCCAAGGCTTTACGGGCCCCGCATCCCATTTGGCCTATTGAAAGTGAAAACTCCACAAAAAAGGGCGGAGTCACCCCCGCCCTTTCTTTAACCAAGTATGAAGAAAATGCTTTAAAAGCTCGGCCCTACGGGATGACCAAAGTTTGGCCAGGCTTGATCGTATCACTACTCAACCCGTTGGCCTGCTTGATGGCAGACACAGATGTATTATAGCGTTTACTGATGCGAAAGAGGTTCTCACCCCGTGCTACGGTGTGTGAGCTGCTAGCTGAGCTTCCAGAGCTAGAGGAGGACCCAGAATAGCTAGGATAAGAAGGCTTCGATGGGGCTGACGGTGGCGAATATGAACTCGTGCCGCTGTAGCTCGGGTAGGAGGAGCTTGGAGTAGAACTGCTACCGCCCGAAGAAGAGGGACCATAATAGGGATTAGACTGAAACGGGTTATTACTGCCGTTTGGGTTGTTCGTCTGACAGGCGCCAAGCAACAAGGAAAGCCCGGCGACAGGTAGGAGGAGAAGAGATTTCATAGGTTCAATGGTCATTGCGGCTCTTAGTGGAGGGAATTTAATAAATCTTAACCATGAAGCAAGCTTAAATTTAAAAATATTCTAAGCTTTTACGCAGATTTGTCGGTTGCGAGGGCACCGGTTTCGATTTAGGCACGATCTCATCCATTCCTATGAGTATACAGCGCGCCCTTCTTTCTGTTTCAGATAAATCTGGTCTCGAGTCACTGGCCCGAGGCTTGCACAAACATGGTGTGCACATTCTCTCTACTGGCGGGACAGCTAAGTTTATCGCTGAACTCGATATACCCGTGACAGAAGTCTCCGACTTCACTGGTTTCCCTGAGCTATTCGACGGGCGGGTAAAGACTCTCCATCCGAAAATCCATGGAGGGCTGCTTCACCGCCGCGACTTATCAGAGCATACGATGCAAGCGGCTGAAAATGATATCGAGCCGATTGATCTCGTCGTGGTGAACTTATACCCTTTCGAGGAAACCGTTGCGCGTGAGGGGGTAACGAGGGAGGAAGCGGTAGAACAGATCGATATCGGCGGTCCCAGCATGTTGCGCTCAGCTGCAAAGAATCACGATGCGGTAACTGTTGTCGTAGATCCTGCGGACTACGACAAGGTCCTCGAGGAAATGGAGGCTAATGGAGGTTCAACTCTGCTTGAGACCCGCCAGCAGTTAGCGACAAAAGTCTTTGAGCGGACGGCCAGCTATGATTTGGCCATTTCGACTTATCTCAAGAAAGATCAGGGTAAGGCCGCCTCCTACTCTATCTCCCTCCCCCTTCATGAGGAGCTGCGCTACGGAGAAAACCCTCATCAGAAGGCCGCTCTTTACGGGAACTTTGGTGACTACTTCCGTCAGTTGCAGGGGAAAGGGTTAAGCTACACGAACGTCATCGACATTACGGCAGCTTCTGAGCTGATTCTTGAGTTTCGCCGCCCTGCCGTTGCTATTCTGAAGCATACCAACCCCTGCGGTGTCGGTGCCGACACGGAAAGTCTGCGCGCAGCATGGGATAAAGCGTTTGAGACTGATAAGCAGGCACCTTTTGGCGGTGTAATTGTTTGCAATCGGACCTTGGATATTGATCTCGCCCGTGTCATTGCAGAAATCTTTACGGACGTTATTATCGCCCCTGATTTCTCTGCCGATGCCCGCGCATTGCTTCAGAAGAAGAAAAACCTTCGGCTCATTCAGATGAATGAAGAGGGTGTTAGAAAATCGCTGAACGAACCGATCATTCACTCAGCCCCTGGAGGTCTACTCGTTATGGATCACGATAGCCAGGCTCTAGGTCTTGATAATATCGAAAAGCGGGTCGTCACCAAGCGCCCTCCCACCTCGGAGGAGATCGAGGCTATGCGCTTCGGTTGGCGCGTCGCCAAGCATGTGAAGTCTAACGCCATCGTTTTCGCCAAGAGTGATCGCACCATCGGTATCGGCGCCGGACAGATGTCTCGTGTAGACAGTTGTCGTCTCGCTGTGTGGAAGGCGGAACATGCCGGGTTGAGCCTAAAGGACTCTGTCGTAGCCAGTGATGCCATGTTCCCCTTTGCGGATGGACTCGTCAGTGCTCTCGATGCTGGGGCCACCGCCGCCGTGCAACCGGGAGGCTCCATTCGCGATGAAGAGGTCATCAAAGCTGCTGATGAGCACAACGCAGCTATGATCTTTACGGAGCACCGTCACTTTCTCCATTGATCTATTCCGATGGAGGCTAAGCCTCCATCCCTGTCAAAACGGATTTGATCTCGGCGCCTCTTTTCAGCCTTCAGCCTGATCAAATTCATAGCACTCACGCGCAATTACCGGTGCCGCAACCCTGGTGGTGAGATGTGGTAAGCGAAAGCTTTTTGGCGGCTTCGCGCTAGTTTCCTGCTCTTGTCTCTGGCCCAGCGCGGCTCTAAAGGGATAGTGTCGTTACGACCTAATTGCATGAAACCCGCTCTTAACCTACTTCTTTCGCTTCTCATTTTAGGCTTCCCCTTAGCCTCCCACGCTCAGTCGCTGCATTTGCCTGCGATTTTTGGAGACCACATGGTGCTTCAGCGTGATGCCCCCCTTCCCATCTGGGGATCGGCAAAGCCTGGGACAGACGTCAGTGTCACTTTCGCAGGTCAGTCAGCGAAGTCAAAGGTCGGAGAGGATGGCACCTGGAGGGTAGCCCTGAATCCGGTTTCTCTAACGTCGCACGCTCTGAAGATGAATGTGACGAGCTCGGATGGCCAGAGTCATTCATACTCCAACATCGTCATGGGTGACGTATGGATCTGCTCAGGTCAGTCAAACATGGCCTGGACAGTGGCTCAATGCTACGACGCCGATCTAGAAAAGCTGGAGGCTAATAATCCCAATCTACGTCACATACGCGTGCCGGATGTAGGGTCACAAGAACTTCAGACGGATTTTAAGGGTGTTTGGGAAATGACTACACCGGAGACGGTGAGCCGTTTCACTGCAGTCGGCTATCACTTTGCCACTCAGTTAAATAGAGTCACTAACGTTCCGATTGGGCTGATCAATAATTCCTGGGGAGGATCCGCAGCAGATGCGTGGATTAAGCGTGAGGTTTACGATGCCGATCCTGCCTTTGCTCATGAGGTG
>JAHDIL010000160.1 GCA_020630835.1 Verrucomicrobiota bacterium | reverse complement strand
ACCAATTTATGAATCCCTACCGCCTCCTACCAAAAGTCGACAAACTCATCGACACGGTAGGCGAACACCCGTCTCAACCAGGAGATTCCCCGCCTGCTCATCACACAACTGGCTCGCCAGAAGATCGAGAGCCTTCGCTGGGCCATTGACGAAAAAAAGGAAGATCCACCCGAGTTCGAAAAAATCGTCGCGGATCTCGCCGATGAGTTCAGTCTCTTGGCAGCCTCGCGCATCCGCCCTGTGCTGAACGGCACCGGCGTTCTCATCCACACGAATCTCGGCCGCTCCCCACTCGCTCCCCACATCGCCGATACTGTCCGCACGATTGGCAGCCATTACAATAATTTGGAGATCGATCTCGTCGGCGGGGCACGCGGGAAGCGCGGCCACTATGCCGAAACCTGCCTCGCCGCCCTGATCGATGCTCCCGCAGCGACGATCACTAACAACTGCGCCGCTGCTCTCATCCTCATGCTGAGACATCTAGCAAAGGACGAAAAAAATGAAGTCATTATCTCCCGAGGCGAACTAGTGGAAATCGGCGGAGGTTTCCGCGTGCCTGAAATCATGGAGGCCAGTGGAGCGAAACTTGTGGAGGTCGGAGCTACAAACAAGACTGCGCTCGAGGATTACGAGCTCGCCATCACGCCACAAACCGGAATGCTCCTGAAAGTGCATCGGTCGAATTTCACTATCGAGGGCTTCACAGCTGAGCCGAGCACCGAGGAACTGGTAGCCCTGGGGAAAAAACACAATATCCCCGTAGTCGAGGACCTAGGCTCCGGCGCCATGATAGCGACTGAAGAAATCGCGAATATTCCCCATGAACCAACCGCCACAGAGGTTCTCAAGCGCGGCGTCGATCTCGTTTGCGTAAGCGGTGACAAACTCTTCGGCGGACCGCAGGCGGGCATCATCGCTGGAAGAGCTGACCTCGTCGCAGGCATCAAGAAAGAGCCTTTTTTCCGCGCCTTTCGCTGTGACAAGATGATCCTCGCCGCCATGCAAGAGACCGCCATAGCCTACCTTAGGAGGTATGAAAACGAGGCGAACGATGCCGAGCTCCCCCTCCTGCGCATGCTCGCGACCGATGTGGAGACTGACCTGCGCCCACGTGGCGAGGCTATTCTCGCTGCTCTAGGCAACGCCAAATTCAGCCTCGAGCCCTGCACAGCTCGTTGCGGAGGGGGCACCATGCCTAAAGCCGAATTTCCGTCACTAGCCATCGCTCTGAAAGGAAATGGGGCAGAACTAGATGCTTTCGCCGCCTCCTTGCGAAACCATCCTTCCTCCCCTCTCGTCGGGAAAATCCACGACGGCTGCTTTTTAATCGATCTATGCACTATTTTTCCTGAACAAGACGACGCGTTGACTGTCCTTCTAAAGGACTTGTTTTAAGGCTTGATTTTGTCTCAACCACGCCGGATTCCCACTAACGTAATTGCTTTATGAAAAAACGCACATTCCTAACCACGGGGCTGGCAGCTACGGCGGCCCTCGCAACCTTCAGCTGCTCCCCCAAACCAACAGCTGAAGAAGCAACAGAAGAAGCCTCGGCACCAGCGGCTCAGCAGACCTTCTTTCTTTCTGCTATCCCAGATGAAAAAATAACCGACCAAAAGGTCAAGTTCGACAAACTAGCGGCCTATCTAACAGAAAGTCTTGGCGTAAAGACCGAGTTCGTGTTTTCAAAGGACTATGCCGATGCCGTGACCAAATTTAGAAACGGTGAAACTCATCTCGTCTGGTTCGGTGGCCTTTCTGGCGTGCAAGCCCGTATGGCGGTGCCTGGCTCTGAGGCGATCGCGCAGGGGAAAGCTGATCCCCAGTATAAGTCTTACTTTATCGCCCATAAGAATACCGGTCTGAAACCCAGCCCAGACTTTCCAGCTGCTATCAAGGAGAAGACTTTCACCTTCGGTTCCCCCGGCTCCACTTCAGGCCGTCTCATGCCAACCTACTTCATTCTGCAGAATAACGAGAATGTAGCCGTCGACGAGTGGTTCACGACGAAACCTGGATTTCAAATGAGCGGCGGCCACGTAGCCACAGCTAATGCCGTAGCCGATGGCACCTATGAAACAGGCGCACTCAACTACAAGACCTACGACTCCCTCGTTAAGAGTGATGAAAAAATCGCCCAGAACACCGTCAAAATCTGGACGACTCCTTTCTACGCTGATTACAACTTCACCATCCACCCGGCAGCGAAAGAAGTCTTCGGCGCTGACTTCTTCACGAGAGTGCAAGACGCTCTCGTAGCGGCACCCGCCGGCTCCGATGCTCTCAAGGCCATCAATCGTGAATCCATCATCCCGGCTGAGAGCTCGGACTTCGATGGGATAAAAGCGACTGCCGTCGAGGTCGGTCTTATTGAAAAGTAGCCCATCTCTTCGCTCCTGTTGCCCCCACCAATGACAGAGACCCTCTGCTTTCAACTGGATAGCGTGAGTCTCGACTTTGGTGAGGTGAAAGCAGTCAACGACCTCTCCCTTATCGTAAAGGAGGGAGAGTCCTTCGCCCTAATCGGCCCGAGCGGCGGAGGTAAAACCAGCCTTCTCCGGCTTTTTAATACCACCCTGCTCCCCAACTCAGGTCAGGTCCACGTTCTCGGAAAAGAGACGAGTAAACTCTCCCCGAGGGAATTGCGCGCCTTGCGTTCGCGTATCGCAACCATCCCGCAAAACCTCGGCCTTGTGCCCAGCCTGACAGCTTTGCAGAACGTGCTGCATGGAAAAGGGGGACAACGCTCCACCTTACGCTCCATGAAAGACCTGCTGCACCCTAGCGCAGCTGATGTCGAAAAGGTTTATGCCCTGCTCGACCGAGTCGGTATCGAAGAAAAACTCTATCAGCCGGTCTCCCGACTCTCAGGGGGACAGCAACAACGCGTAGCGATCGCTCGAGCGCTGTTTCAAGAGCCCACTGTTCTGCTGGCAGATGAACCGGTCTCAGCTGTCGATCCGGCCCGCGCTCGGGATCTCGTTACCTTGCTGAGAGAATTAGCCGAAGAACATCAGTTAACCCTCTGCATGAGCCTGCACGATGTTGATCTGGCACAAGAATTTTTCCCCCGCATCATTGGCATGAGACAGGGAGAGGCGCAGCTGGACGCTGCACCCAATAAGATCTCGCCTAAAGATCTTGCAGGACTTTACCAGCTCGGCGAACGCGAGCTGGCTGAATTTTGAGCCCTGCTTCCACCCTACAAGAGGGCGAGGGCGGGAATTATTCCGCTGCTTCGATCAAGGAAGGATCAAATCCCTCAGCCGCCAAACCGGTAGAAACAGCTCCTCCGAGAATGAGCCCGTATCCGATCAGAAAGACGACGGTCAAAACGATGCCAATGATAGCAAATTTCGCGTTTCCCTTAACGAAACCGTAAATGATTGGAACGATCGTGCCTAGGAAAATGGTGAGAACACCCCAAAGAGTATCACCGGCTTTAAACGATTTAACGAGCCCCATGATCCAAAAAATCACAAGGCCAATGCCAGCGATTCCTGCAATGATGCTGCCAACGATAAGGAGAGGACTAAGTGCTTCCATTCTTTATGTATAAGTTTTGTTAGATGTATGAGCCCGCAGGATGTAGCAGTAAACACGCAAAAGCAAGCGCTTTGCCCCAACAATCTGGATGCTTTAGTAGCAGACGTCACCCTTGCCATCAATGAATCAACCTCCACCGCATCAGCCTAGCCAAGTCGCTCCTCCAGCTTCAGGCCTTTCTATTGCCTCACTCGTTCTCGGAATTCTCAGTTTTATGGGTGGTGCTATACTGTTCGTTCCCCCTTTGCTTGCAGTCATTTTCGGGCACATCAGTATTAGCCGGGCAAAGGATCCGGCCGTGGGAGGCAGGGGTCTCGGTATCACTGGGCTAGTCCTCGGTTATCTTGCGATTCTCGGCTTCATTGGCTGGATCGCTCTTTTCGGTCTTGCTGCGTTTATGGCGGCAAGCAATAGCGTTGATCTGCATCAGTTAGATTCAGTCACTCATGACCAAGAGACGCTAATCCTCCCGACAGAGGCTTCCGAATAAGCCAGCGCCCTCTGTCACAAGCAGCTCATTAAGCTTTCATTGGGTTTATACGAATAAACTAATCCCCCGTAATCTGCGCGCAGTATGGCCTCCCCATCAATAAATCCAACGCGCTACCACGAAGAATATAGCCACAGCTATACCAAGAACCAACATTGGCTTCGCCGCATCGCGTGACTGCTTATCATAGGTGAAATAGTCGCCCTCTGGAGTCTTCTCTTTCATGAAGCAAATTGACCATGCTATCCCGATGCCTATAACGCCACCACCCAACGAAAAGAGCCACCCAAAGAATACTAGAGTTTTGGAGGCGGCTTTGCCGTTTTCAACGCTAGCTCGGCTCTCCTCTTGCCCGCGACGAACAAGCTGCAAATCTATGCCCCTTTCGCCCGCGATCCGGCGAGCATGCGCCACGTCGAACGGGCTCCAATCTCTTGAATTAGCCAAGATATCGACAATTTCGTCACCTGAAGCTTCCTGAAGATGGTGGTTCGGCGGCAGATCAGTTTTCAATGAATAGCTCTCTAACGCTTCTCTTGCTAGCGAGTAGTCGCTAGCCGCAACAGAGAAAATCACAACAGGATCACCACCAGATCCGATATGAGTGGAGTCGAATGTTGCGTCAGTCGAGCCAAGCTGGAAGGCAATCGCTTCTTGCTGCAAGATACCTTGCACCTCGACAACACTTTCAGGATCGTAACACCGAGTGAGCTCAATTTTTCCAGATTCCATCCTTCACCAGAATGAAAGTTTTTCACATTTCACGCAGAACGGCAAGCTTTGAGCAAAGCTCTGCGTCTTTTCAGCGATACGCTTATAAAGCATGACGTGTCGAACTTGCCAATAGATCAATAATGAAGATATAAAAGCGGCACCGTATTATCGTTTAGCTGAGAGGTATACACACCAATCAAGCAAGCTCAGCTTAACCTCACTGCAACTACCTCAAAGACTTGGAACATCGAGCAGCACACGAAAGTAACGCCTCCTTGCTCACCTGATACACTGCTTTCCAAGATACTTTTGCCCGCAAATAAACAACGAGCGATAGACAGGTGTTTAGGCGCTTAAAGCAGTGGCTGTCACATCCTCCCCTTCACCTCTCTACCGCTGCTGCGCCATCCCTAAATGGCTCCATCATGCCATATACGAAATGCTTAATTGAGGGTAATGTAACACACTTTTCATTGAGTTTGGTTCAGATGGGAAAGAGGCTCCGGAGAAATCTGGAGCCTCTTTTTTTTTTCTGATTTCTAAGATGAGTCGCAGCCGCCGCGCAGT
>JAHDIL010000159.1:4435-5323 GCA_020630835.1 Verrucomicrobiota bacterium | reverse complement strand
GAAAAGTGCCTGAAAGATATTGAGCGTCTTAAAAACCAGGGGAAACAGCCTGGGTTGGCAGTAGTTCTCATCGGTGATGACCCGGCCTCAAAAGCCTATGTCGGATCCAAAGATAGAAAGTGCCAGGAGCTCGGTCTGCATTCTGTGAAGATCGAAAAGCCTGCGGGGATTACGCAGGAGGAGCTGCTTAGCATCATCGATGAGTTGAACGCTGATACGTCTATTCATGGGATCCTCGTGCAAATGCCCTTGCCGAAGCACTTGGATTCAGAGGAGGTGATCAAACGCATCGATCCAGCCAAAGATGTCGATGGGTTACACCCTTATAACGTGGCGAAACTGGCCATGGATGACCCCACTGGTTTTGTGCCCTGCACGCCTGGGGGGTGCCAACGAATGCTGATCGAAAGCGGTATCAATGTTGAGGGTAAGCATGTCGTCGTCGTGGGCCGTAGTCTGCTTGTTGGAAAAACACTTGCCCTGCTGATGATGGGTAAGGGAGAGGGAGGGAACGCTACTGTCACCGTAGCTCACTCGCGCACCCAGAATTTGGCGGAGGTTACGCAATCTGCCGACATACTTGTTGCCGCTATCGGTATTCCTCATTTTCTGGGCGAGGAGCATGTTAGCGAAGGTGCCGTCGTTATTGATGTAGGCATTAATCGTATTGATGCACCGGAGACAACTAAGGGCTCTCGGTTAGTCGGAGATGTCGACTTTCAAGCGGTAAAGGGAAAGTGCGAGGCGATTACCCCGGTTCCAGGTGGCGTGGGACGCATGACGATAGCCATGCTTATGGCCAATACCATCCGAGCTTGTGACATGCTGGAAGGGTGAATTTGGCATGTTTACCGCGGACACTAGTCTTCGCCTCGCGGTGCCGCCGCT
>JAHDIL010000159.1:0-4425 GCA_020630835.1 Verrucomicrobiota bacterium | reverse complement strand
GATGGCTAGTTTAGGCCCGAAGGCTTTGCGGGCTTTACCCGAAGGCCTCATCCATCGCTGCGTCTACCACCTTGGCTGCCAGGGCCTCTGTTGCTTGGTCTAGCTTTTGATTTGCCTGTTTGAGGGCATTAGCATCATGTGTTTTCGCCTGTCGGATCGAGCTCACATCAGCAGCTGCTGCGCGAATGGTGTTGATCTCATCGTCGCTTAACAAAGTGGCGAATCCTTTCAGTGCTTCCTCCACCGCTGGGAGCAGCTCATCGGCTTTATGTGCAGCTTCAGTCCAGATGCGCTCGTTCATATCGTCGAAGGCGTAGTCTATGGACTCACTAACCATTTTCTCGACCTTTTCATCAGCGACATCCACGGCTGTGCTTTCAAGCATCAGTATGTGGTCACTCTCTGCCTCATCACGCTCATAGGCTGCGACATCCCGTGCTAGCACCTCGAGCATGCCGTTGCGATCGATGGAGAACTGGACACCCACGCGCGCTTGCCCTTTAGGCGCAGCTGGGAGGGGCACGCGCACTTCGCCGAGTTGCCAGTTATCCTTAGCCATCTCTCGTTCACCTTGGAGCACGCGGATAACGGTGTGGGATTGGTTTGCGACGGCGTTGGTAAACATTTCGCCAGCTTTTACGGGGATGGTGGAGTTCCGAGGAATGAGCACGTTCATCAACCCGCCGTATGTTTCTATCCCCAGGGAAAGTGGTGTCACATCTACCAGCACCACATCGCGCACACTACCAGAGAGAATCCCCCCCTGAATGCCGGCTCCCAGAGCGATGGCTTCGTCAGGGTTTTGCGAAAGGTCAGGATCTAGGCCGAACCACTCCGCTGCACGAGTGCGAAGTAATGGCAACTTGGTGCTGCCTCCGACTAGAAGCACATGATTAATCTTGCTGAGTCCTTTTTGCTCGGCTTCGGCTATGGCCTGACGACAAAGTGTATGGGTTTTGGTCAGGAATGGATCCGCGATTTTCTCGAGCGTATCTCGTTGTAGATCGTAGGAAAAGCTCTCCTGGTCACGAAAGAAGGGGAGTCTGATGGGCGACTCAGACTCCTGAGCGAGTCGCTCTTTAGCCTGGCGCGCGGCCGACCGAAGCTGGCTTTGTTGCGTCACGCTAAGTGAGCTTGAATCCAGGTTCCACTCGCGGCAGAGATGCTCGGCGATCGCGTTGTCCAAATCATCGCCACCTAGTTGGGTATCTCCCGCCGTGGCGATAACTTCGAAAAAATCTCCCTTCATTCGAAGAATGGAAAGGTCAAAGGTCCCGCCACCCAGATCGTAGACCGCGACGTGGTGGTCATCTGATAGAGACTCGAGCCCATAGGCGAGAGCCGCAGCAGTCGGTTCATTGATCATGCGCTCGACTGCTAGTCCGGCTGCTTCTGCCGCGCGTTTGGTTGCTGCCCGCTGGTTGTTGTTGAAGTAGGCGGGGACTGTGATGACGACCCGCGTGAGCTCGTTCTCGGCTACTTCTAGGGCCAAAGCGGCAAGGGTGTGCATATGCCGCAGGATCAAGGTTGCTACTTCCTCCGCTGTGGTGTGTGTTGCGTCATCGAGAAGGATGAGAACCTCATCATCAGGCCCCTTGGCCAGCTTCTGCGGGAAAGCCTCGTGGTCTGCTAGTGAGAGAGAGCTATAAGAGCGGCCGATTAGTCGTTTAGTCGAGCGGATGCAGCGCTCCGGATTCGTGCTGCCCGCGCGCTCAGCGGCTCTGCCAACTAGGGGAAGTTCGTCTTTATCTACTGGGAAGAAAACCGTAGAGGGCGTCGTTCGCTTTTGATCAGTATCGGCTAGAACGAGAGGGAAACCGGCCTCGACAATCCCCACGGCAGAGTTTGTCGTGCCAAGATCGATGCCAAGGATGGGGGTAGAACTCATGCAGAAATAGGGAGAAACTCAGGGTGTAGTAACGGGGCTAGCGACGGGAATAGGCAGCGTTTCAGGGATGGGCCGTTCGTCATGCAGATGGAGATTCAGTTCGCGCAAACCGTAAGGCCCGGTGAAACGCAACGCAAAAAGACCGTCTTGTCCGACGAGATCGAGATTGCCTACGCCCTTGTCATAGTCAAATCGTCTCAGCCCCACAAGAGCTAGCTCAGTGGCCGATTTCTTAATGTTTGTCCATTCCTCAGGCAACCGGTCGAGGATTTCATCGAACTTAGTGATGTCAAAGTAGCCCTTGGTCTCGGTAAAAAAATCGCCTGTAGTTTCGCCCAAAATCTTGTTTCTGCCCTCGCTAACCAGGTTAAGGGACACATGCCCCTCCATGAGAAAAGTCTCAGGCGCTATAGCATTGGTCAATGGCTTTGTATCAAGCGAGGTGCCGGAGATCCAAGCATCCCATTTACCCTCATCCTTCAGATAAAAGTTTGCGGCTCCACTGACGTAGCCATCATAAGCATCGCCACCGAACTGGGAATAGACGCCCGCTTCATCAAAGGTGACGGTCAGGAAGAGATTCGTCGCTTCGAAGTCTTTCCACCGCCCTTTCTTTACTTCAAAAGTCTGCACAACATTGTTGCTCTCCTCAGGCAGGGGCACGTTAAACCCAACTTTGCCACTGAGCCCTTCTAGCGTGATCTCGCGGTCTGGAAAATTGTAGGACTGCGTTTCTTCCGGAATCTCCAGCTTGAGCGAGATACTACCATCCTTCATGTCAGTTTCGGCATTGAAGGGAAATGGTGCAACCCCGATGGGAAAGCCCTTCGGGGCATAAACGAGAGTCCCGCTGGTTGCTTTGATTTTCTTGATGATCCAGTCCGTGTCTTCGCTTTCTGAAATCCCGACAGAGGCTCCCTCGTTCTGTTGCCGGAATTTGCGCTGATACTCCGTCCACCAGAAAAGGGGTTGACCAATGTAGATGGCGGGGAAGAGCAAATCTACCTTTGCGATCTCTTGTTGCGCCAAGCCTCCGAGTGAGAATTCGACGAAAACGGTCGGCAGACGCGCTACTGTATAGAAACCATCGTAAGGGTCGCGTATCTCTATCTCGCTCAGCTCTACTTTTTGCAGCCGGTCCTCGTCTAGTAGAGCACCCCCACTTAGTGGAATGTCTTTGAGATGGGACTGCACCTGAAAGCCAAGCTCCTCGATCTCGGGTAGCAAACCGCTGAACTCCACTTGTGAGGAGGTAATATAAATGTCATTGACCCGCCAAGGGCTGTTTTCAGGACGCGGCGGCCCATAGACCACGGGAGCTGAAGTTTCGGGCTGTTTCTCCGTCGAGTTAGCACGAGCGACGAGCGCTTTTAATCCACGCCCCACCCGCAGCTTACCGTCAGCAATCTCGACCGCTGTGACGCGGTTTTTGAGTAGGTCCTTACGATTGACCATAACCTCCAGTGTTTGTGCTGCCAGGACGGTTTCAGCATTGGCCAGCTCCGGAGCCCTGTCGTTTTCAGGATCGGTGGGCGCGGGAGGGCCTACAAATTCGTAAGTTACCGCAGAGTTTTTGACCGCCACCTCTGTCAGAGACAAAATGTGGTTAGGGAACGCGCTTTTCGCTGATGGTTCGGAGCGGATCGTAAAGTTTATTTCGATCGTTCCCGCGAGCTTAAGAGTCTCGGGAGCCTCTAGCTTTACCTGCCCGCCGACTAGAGCCAGCTTATTGATTTCTGGGATGGTAGCAACTTTGTTACTCTCGGTCTTCGTATCCAAGCGACCCTCGAAAAGGTTTAGGAAGGGGGCCAGGTTGCTGTCTGTGATCTCGATAAGCGGCTGCTCGATAGATAGGGAGCCGAGCCTCTGATCTGTTACCCAATCATTCCACGAGCCCGTTATTTTGGTGCTGGCGGCACTGAGTAGAGGCGGCATCGATAAACTGGTGTCTGGCGCCCTAACCCTTGTCTGGGAAAAGCGTATCTCTTGGTCTGCAGGAGATGAGAAGGGCGTTCCGCCTCCGAATTTTAGGTCTTTGAGTTCACCCTCGATTTTTGTCGTGATCTCCGGTAGTTTTTTCGGGCTATCGCCAGTTGACCAGTCCCGCATCAGAAAAGTGCCCTCAGTTAGCTGAAAGTGCTCAATCACAAAGGGCCGCTTATCGGCGGGTGCCTCGTTCGCCACCTGTGCCGGATCGGCTTGCGTTTCGTTCGTGCGCTCGAACCCAGCAAGAGTAGCATCAGAGAGAACAGCAGCCAGGCCAGTGGCCTCGATGCGCTCTAGGCGCATGTCCTTTAGTAGCGTTTGCAGGTTAGGAACGAAGGCGGAGATTTCCTCAATAGAGAGTAGGATTTCGTCGCCTGCTCCCCAGCTGGCTTCTTGCAGTGCCAGCATGACTGGGCCATCACTGTTGAGCCCCGTTGTGTCATAGCGCAACGGCGACGAAGAGAACGAAAGAATGGCTGATGCGGGAGGTATAGCTGGACGGCCTTCTTTGCCGTCGAAGCCTGCCATAGCAAGTCTCCACTCCGAAAGCG
>JAHDIL010000158.1 GCA_020630835.1 Verrucomicrobiota bacterium | reverse complement strand
CATGCGTGGTGAGGTTCAGCATTGTCCAAGGTTGTTGTTCTGTTACGTGATTATGAAACAGGTTGCTAGAAATCACACAACTTCCCCATCCTCCGGTTTGGATCACGACTTGTTTGACCCTGCCATCGGTTGGGGTGTTACCTGAACCGTCGAAGTTGTTACCGCGCACGAGCAACGCGCCTGCGCCTAGGGCGCGCAGATCCCCAAGTTTTCCTGTATACATCTGGTTGCCGACAATATGAAAGCCGGCAGATCGCTCCAGATCAATCTGGTAGTAGCCTTTGCTGCCGTTCAGGTTGAAGTTGTTCTCATAGATCATACCGTCGGCGATCTTGGGACCTCTTCCATAGATTCCCGCGCCCTCATTGTTATCAAAGGAACAGTTGATGACACGGACCTCGGCAAAGTGGTTCTCGTTCATCGCATTGTTGCGAGAGAAATCACTCAATAATACCCCATGCAGCGGTGAATCCCTAAATGCACAATCTCGTGCCAGAAACCGCCAAGTCTTGACGATTAGCAGGCTGCCTGTCGTGTTCTCATTCTTGTTCCCATCGAGGGTGAGATCACGCAACCCGCCGTAAACGTTGGCCCAAGATTTGTCGTCCACAAACGTCTGCGCGGCAAGGAGGTAAGTGTTAGCGTTCTTGGGTAGCTTGAGCACCGTGGCGCCAATCCCCTGGCCTTGAAGGGTCACCTTGTTGGGAAGGGATAGCTCCTTGGCGTAGATCGTGCCAGAAGGCAGGACGACCTTCGATCCGCCGTCCCGTGCGGCTTGATCGAGCGCTTCCTGTATTGACGCTGACTGGTCGTCGCTGCTTTTGGCCTGAACTGCGTAGGGTGGTTTTGACGTATCGATCTGTGCGAACGCAACCGATGGCGCGAGGAATAAAGCTACGGTCAAAAGAATGCCTGTCATATTGCGTTGGTCTATGGGTGTCTTCATTGCCTTCTTCTGAGTCCAACGTTTTAGGTCACCCGACTGGATACATTGTCGGGAGTAGATTTAATCTACTAGAAACCTTGATCGAAGCAAGAAGGCTTTCGCAAACCAGGACGGGGTATCAGATTGGGTGCACCTACTTGTGTGTGCCCAGCATGCACTGAAACCATATTAGGGGGCACGGACAGGCAAAAAGTGCTAAAGTTATAAACTCCTACCCGATTCTATCCGCGTGTTGAGGTGGCACTTACTTCCACGTTAGTGTTGCGATTAGATTCTGAGTTACCGGTTCAGGCAAGTTCCGAGGCGAGCCTACCCGGGGCCCCTCTGTGGTGGTAGTTTTCGATTGAATCCGTCGCGATGAAGCTGAGGATGTTCCTATACTTACTGCTCCTCTCTTATGCCTACTTGCACACGCCCTTTTTTTGTCCGCCTATTGATGGCGGTGATTATCCTTGGTTCACCTATCGTCTTTAATGGCTGCCGATCGGTCCCGGAGGTTGAGAAACCAGTCAGCATGGCTGTGCGCTATGGACAGGTGTCGAACATGGCAAACGTTAATGTTCGTGTGAGTCTGGCCAATCGAGCGGTTTATGTTTATGAGGGTAATGAGCCGCGCTGGGTGGCGGCGGTGGCTATCGGCAAGCCGGGGAAAGAGACGCCTCTTGGAAATTACAAGGTTTTCTCGAAGTTGCCGCGCAAGCGTTCGAACACCTACGGCTTCCATGTGAACGGTTCAGACATCCGCCCAGGTAAGCGGGTGGATCTGCCAAGTGGGCAGCGCTATGTCGGCTATCCCATGCCGTGGTGGGTGGAGTTTAAGGCTGGCTATGGCTTCCATGCCGGGGCTGTCTGGCCCATGCCGCGCACAGCGGGCTGCTTGCGCATTCATCGCACGGTCGCAGAGGAATTTTTTAACTTGGTGCAGAAGGGGACGAAGATAGACATTCAGCCAAGTCTTCCAGAAGATCAGACTTTGGGCAAAAATATCCCTCGTCCCATGGACTATGCGTTGCCTGATCACCCGCGCTCGGTATTGATCACTGATGCCCCTTTTGATGATCTCAACGTATTGTTTTAGAGGCGGAACCCTGCCGTCATCCCTTTTACTATGAGTGCAGCCGCTGGAAAGAAGCCGAAACCCCGTCGCGTAAATGTCCGCAAGCCGGAGGTTATGGAGCGTGTCGAGGCAGAGGTGGCAGAGCACTACCGGAGCAGTCTTGTGGAGGTCGTCCGCTCTCAGGGATTGTTCACGATCGGCAATACATCGATGACCTTGGCGAAACAATTTGGTTTTTGCTATGGTGTGGAGCGCGCCATTGATCTGGCCTACGCCTCGCGTCGTGTGTTCCCTGAGTCGCGCATTTTTCTTATTGGTGAGATCATTCATAATCAGGAGGTAAACCGGCAACTGACGGAGATGGGCATTGTTTCCCTGCCTTGGGAGAAGATGGATGAGCAATATGATGAACTGACGTCGGAGGATGTTGTCATCGTGCCGGCCTTCGGTGCGCCGGTTTCGTTCATGGATAAAATCGAGCGTCAGGGGGCGCAGACGGTGGATACGACTTGTGGAGATGTTATGAAAGTCTGGCGTCGCGTTCGTGGTTTCGCCAAGGATGGTGTCACTTCGATCATTCACGGGAAGGCTAGTCACGAGGAGACACGCGCAACGGCTTCTCGAGCTCTTGGCGATGACAAAACGGGGCATTACGTGGTTATCCTAACCACGGATGACGCTGACTACCTTTGTGAATGGATCCGGGGAGAGCACAGCGATGCTGGCGCGTTTTATGCGAGGTTTCCTGAGGGGCTTTCAGAGGGCTTTGATCCGATGGTTCATCTCGACCGGGTGGGGGTGGCTAACCAGACGACGATGCTGAAATCTGAGACCGAGGATATTCAAAAACGCATCCAAGTGGCTGTGGAGTCGCGGGATGGTGATGCGGAAAAATTCTTTGTTTTTGACACGATTTGCGGAGCGACTCAGGAGCGCCAGGATGCCTTGTTTGAAATGCTGAAGCACAAGATGGATGCGTTGCTTGTGGTCGGCGGCTATAATAGCTCAAACACGACTCACTTGGTCGAAATCGGCGAAAAAGAGCTGCCGACCTTTTTTATTCGCACCTCGGACTGTCTGCAAAGCTTGGAGGATATCGTCCATTTCGATCTTCATCAAAAGGTGGAGGTGAGCTCTAAGACATCGATCCTAGCTCAGGATGAAAAGGTCGTCGTCGGGGTTACGGCGGGAGCTTCTTGTCCCAATAATCTGATCGAGGAAACGATCCTTAGGGTTTTCGATTTGAGAGGAATCTCCCGCGAGCAAGTCCAAGCGGAGTGCGATAAGTTAGGAGTGGCTGCTGCGCCGGCTTAGTAATGCTGTTATGCCTGTCGCCAGGGCGATTAACTTCGAGCTTTTTGTTTGAGAGACCTTGTTAAACTCGCTCAGCGTTGCCACGTCTTTATCCCGCATGGGATTTACTCCGCGGCACATCTGTTCTTTTATCACTGCTTGCCTAGCTTTTCTGTGGTCTCCTAGAGGTGAATATCTCCTCCGCTCCGCAAGCTTTGGTCTCATAGACAAACTGCATGAGCTCGCCGAGTCGACCGTTAGGGAAGCCGCTCTGTTTTTCAGCAAACCAATGCAGATACTCGTAAGGAAGCCGATCGAGGTGGCTGCCCTTGAAACGTCCGAATGGCATCCGGTATCGCTCGAGATCGGCTAGATAGTCGGCTAACTGAGCGGAAAGGTCGTCCATTTTGTCAATCCTGCTCATCGAACTGGTGAAAGCTGCGAGCGCTGACCTGGGAGGGCGTTTCAAATGTGACGCCTTCGCTGATGAGGAGGTTTCGTTTCGTTTCTGCGGCATCGGCACCGCGTTTCCCAAAGAAGCCTCCTAGTTCGCCATTGCTGCCTACCACGCGATGGCAGGGGATGTTGGGGGCGAAAGGGTTGCGACGAAGAGCTTGTCCGACAGCCTGGGCTGAATGGCAGTTCAGACTGCGAGCCAACTCACCGTATGAGACGACCTTGCCTCTTGGAATCAGGCTCGTTTGTTCGTAGACACGTCGTTGAAAGTCGGTGACGCTTCTCGTTTTCAAATCCCCGTCCATTGGAGTAAAAGGGTGGTGCAACGCCATTGCTTTGCAAGAAGAAAGCAGTTAATCCGCGCGCTATGAGTGTTGCAAACCTGAAGGGTGCTCGTAAGCTCCGAAACTCTCTCGAACCCCATGCCTGAGCATTCTATCTTTCTGTTGATCTCCGTGGCCTTTTTTGCCGCCGGGGCACTGCTTTCGACAGCGATTCTGCGCCGAGGTGAAGTTGCGCCAGCTTGGATGCGAGTGGCGCCAGCATTAATTGGGGCTGTATTTCTCACCTACTTTCTGGAGCAGAGGGGGGAGATGCATAAACGCTGCCCGATCACCAATGGGGCGGAGGTTTTGACCTTTGTAGGTTGGAGTGTTGCCCTCATTTATTTGCTGCTAGGCCAAGCTTTCCGACTCTCTCTGCTCGGATTATTTACTTTGCCGGTGATCGCGGCACTGCTTGGGGCTGCGTTTATCTGGTTGAGTCTCGATGATCCGGGGGCGAGGCCTCAGGATCGTGTTGATCCATGGCTGGAGATGCATGCTGCGCTTTCGTTACTGGCTTATGGAGGCTTTGGTCTGGCAGGAATCGCTGGGGTGATGCACATGTTTCAGAATCGCCAGCTCAAAGGTGGGCATCCATCGAGTCTCTTCTACTCCTTGGCTCCCATTCGCCATTTGCAGATCGCTTTGTTCCGTCTCGTATTGATTGGCACGATATTGCTGTCAGTAGGAATCGGTGCTGCATTCTTCATGCAGAAGAGCCCAAGTCTAGTTCACTGGATTATCCTCGGTGCCGTCTGGTTGGTGTATGCTTGTCTTTTGATCCGGCAGCGGTTCTGGCCCCTGCCGCCGAATCGTTTTGCCGGGCTGGCGATAGCTGCTGTCGTCTTCGCCTTTGCCACGCTCGCTGTCTTATAACCGTCATTCTCGATTCTCGTGTCTCTCTTTTGCCTAGGTGTGAATCACAAGTCTGCGTCCGTCGATGTGCGGGAGCGCTTGGCCGTGGCGCAGCATGCATTGGCGGAACACTTGCGGAACGTGCACGGGCTTGATGCTGTTGATGAGACGGTGATCCTCTCGACGTGTAACCGAGTGGAGGTCTATGGTGCTGCGACAGAAAGTGCCTTAGCCATCGCCTCTGTTCGCGCCTATCTCAACGAAACCTTCCAGATGTCACCCGGAGCGGTGGATTTCTATGAGTTGTCGGATGAGGCGGTGGCTAATCATCTCTTTGAGGTGGCGAGCGGTCTTGACTCGCTGGTCATTGGCGAAACGGAAATTTTCGGACAGGTGAAGAAGGCCTATTCCGTTGCCCAG
>JAHDIL010000157.1 GCA_020630835.1 Verrucomicrobiota bacterium | reverse complement strand
CGGATCTCGAAATATGACTAAAGCAGACGAAATCATCAAGGCGATCGAGTCTGATATTAAGGAAGTGAAGCGCCACCATAGACGTCTAACGGCCTACGCTGTCAAGTGGTTCGAAGGTATCAAAAAAGAGTTTGGAAAAGACCGTGCTCGACGCACTGAACTTGGCAGTTTCGACCGGGTCGATGCCAAACAGGTAGTGGTGGCAAATGACACCCTCTACGTAAACCGCAAAGAGGGCTTCGCCGGCTATAGCATGAAGCGCGAGGAAACCGTCGGCAAGTGCTCACGGATGGATGACGTCATCGCTTTCTCACGTGATGGCAGCATGCGGGTCGTCAAAATCTCAGACAAAGTCTTCATCGGGAAAGACAACATCCACATTGCTGTATTCAACCGTGATGAGCCGAAATTCTACAACATGATCTATCGAGACGGCCGCGGCGGCCGGGCGATGGTGAAGCGATTTCAGGTCTCAGGCGTCACGCGAGAGAAGCTCTACGACCTAACATCAGGCAAACCTATGTCTCGCGTTCTCTGGTTCAGCGAACACGACACGGAGGAGGATGCAAACCACTTCGTGCGCGTTCACCTAAAGTCTGATTTGAAGTTAAAGAACTTTCAGATCGATTTTAACTTTTCCGACGTTGCTGTCAAAGGAAGAGCCGCGAAAGGAAATATCCTAACCAAACACCCCGTCGACCGAGTCTCCCGAGTCACAAACGCTGAGCAGGAAAAGCTGGAGAAAAAAGCACACCAAAACTAGGGATTTTGTTAGCGTTGAAGAATGGATAAGCAAAGACCTGTTGTCATCACCGGAGTTTCGCGAGGTCTAGGCCTAGCCTTAGCTCGTCAATTCGCCGCACGAGGGTTCTCCGTAGTTGGCTGCTCACGCGACGCTCGAGACACTGAGCGCCTGCAGGAAGAATTGGGCAATAAGCACCTATTCCTCCCTTGTGATGTATCGGATGCCCGCAGCGTTTTCGACTTCTCCGAGCACGTGCTCTCTGAATTTGGCGCACCTGTTTACCTCATCAACAATGCAGCACTAATCAATCCGAGTGCCCCTCTGTGGGAACAGGAACCGACAGATCTAGCCTCGCTCTTCGAGGTGAACTTGCTCGGGGTTTGCTTACTCATCAAAGCCTTTGTCCCAGCCATGATCGCAGAATCTTCGGAGAGCTTTGTCATTAACCTATCCAGCGGTTGGGGACGCTCCACCTCGCCCAATGTCGCCTCCTACTGCGCCAGCAAGTGGGGGATCGAGGGCCTGACGAAAGCGCTTGCCACCGAGCTGCCCAACCACGTTTCGGCAGTCCCACTAAATCCAGGCATAATCGACACAGCAATGCTCCAGAGTTGTTTCGGAGAGTCTTCGAGCGACTATCCGAAACCGGAAGCTTGGGCCGAGCTTGCTTTTCAGACGATCATCGAGCTGGACGAACGGGCAAACGGCCTGTCTCTCAGCGTTCCAAGTATGTAGAAGCAATCTCCTGAGCCTTATAGGCACTTTGGAGAGTCATCCCTATACCATCTAGAGTCCTGGCTAGGACGGATGTAGCGCCTGTCTACCAACCCCCACAAGAGACAGCAGAATCGAGGATCCTCTCCCCCTCGATCAAGTAGTAGGCTGGATGGAATACATCCCCTTAGAGCTGCTGAAAGCCTCTTCCACGCCCCAACGCTTAAACTCATGCCCGGCACCCCATGAGTCAGTAAAGATGATCTCATTTTTGTCGCGATTATAGCCGATGATTATCCTCATATGCCCGCCGCGAGTCTGCGAAATCCGCTTCGGTTCTTCAAAAATCCCCACGGTCACTGTCCATAGCAATGGCACGCCACTGTCGATAGACCTCTCCACCTCACCAACGAAACGTTTAAAATCTCCACTGCTTTTTAGACGCACCTTACGCAAGACTTCAGGCTCAAAACGATCGAAGTTATACCAATTATTTGAGTTCTCCGGCACTTGCGGGAGGTCCTGACGCTTTGCCTCGCGATTGTAGTCCTCGGTAAGATCGGTCATATCATCATAGTCAAAATCCACGTGCGTCTTTACGCGCACTTTGAAACGCCCCGCGATATCCTTAAGCGCATCGACCATGCCCACAGTGGAGGTGCCTTCAGATGCTGAAGAATTGGCAATCTGGGCAATTTCGTGCTGATCCACCGCCATGTCATAATATCCGAAAACCCGGGCGGTGCTTGCGACAACGCAATAGCCTTTTGCCCCTTGATCAACCATCGGCAACCCCTGAATGAATACATCCCCATCTTTGCGAACAACGTTTGCAGGCAAGTCAGCTCGAGAAATTTTCTTCGGTCCGGAACTCAAGGCCTTCTCCATGAAGCTCTGCTCAACATATGGAGCCACCCTAATCCTAACGAATTCGCTTCGGAACGGAATGCCCTTGCTCTTCACCTCTTTCTGAAAGCTATATTCCATCTGATAAGCTAACTCGCCTCTCTGCCAGCGAACACGCTCAGCGCTCACGGCACTCTTCTTGTCTTTCCCGAGATCTTCTGGCTGCACTCCGGTGATTTCCGTCAGGATCTCCCGCCACATCGAAATCCCGCTCTCAAAAGACTCCTCTGCCAATAAGCCGTCATCCCCTCGGTTATAGATAGAAATTTGAACTTGGCTCGGAGCACTCTCGTCAAAACTAACTATAGTCTCTCCCAGTGACTTGCCCTTAAATGTTGGTTTTTGGACACCTGGCAGGCGCGCCGATTTTTTCGCCTCCGAGTTCCATCGAAAGCCGAGAGCTTTATACCGGTCCATGAATTGATCCTGGGTAAGCTTCCAAAAGCGCTCATCCGTGAGAATCTCTTCCATCGAGCCCTCTGCTTTGACTGAAACAGAGGCTAAAACGCTAACCGCGACGATAATCGTAAGCAAAGGCTTGGCCATAATGATAATGATCGGTCGATAGCCAAGTGTCCGCAACATTTTTCCGTTCGACAAAATTGCTTTTTTGAACATAGTTCACTTATGCACTTACAGGAGACCTGTCGAAAAGCTGAATACTACCATCACTTCCTCCGCAGCTGCCAAAACTCCGAGCAGGTGGCAGAACCGAGAAATGGAGCCGACGGCTATCGCTCGCATAACGCGGAGCTCTCCGGTGAGCTTCAGGTGCAAGCGCAATGGTTTGGCGGCGAGTTCGGGAGCGAGTTCATAGGCAGCGATGATCAATGGATCGAAATCGTGCAATTCGGTCACTGGAACCACGGCGCCGGGCCAGATTTCACGGACTGTGCGATCAAAGTAGACGGCGAGCTGCGTCGTGGCTCGATCGAACTCGATCTGCACGCTCGAGATTGGGAAGCACATGGCCACGGGAGTTCTGAGAGATTCGATGACGTCATCCTGCACGTTTTTACAGAAGCCCCGAGTTCTATGCGCTTTTTCACCAAGAACTCGCGTCACCAACAAATCACACAGTTAGAACTTCCCCACTTCACGGAAACTCTCGGCCCTCGAAACCAACTCCCAGAGGCGCATCCCGGTCGCTGCCTGCCTGTCCTTGCCCACATGCGGCCGGAGGAAGTGGCCGATTTACTTGATTCAGCCTCGCACTATCGCCTGCGGCAAAAGGGTCTCCGACTGCACCGGATGGCCTCTTCCACCTCCCCTGAACAGGCGCTATTTCAGGCTTTTGCAGAAGTGTTAGGATACTCTGAGAACAAGCTACCTATGGCTCTGATCACACAGCGAAACCCGATTAAAGCCCTGCAAAAGCGCTCAGCGGCCGAACAAGAGGCGATCATCTTCGGTTCAGCAGGCTTTCTGGACGAATACCCCCGACTCGATTCGACGCAAAATCTACAAGCAGATTCCCAGCATTATGTGCGTCAAGTCTGGGATACATGGTGGAAACTGAGACCTGATCACCGCCCAAATACAAACCGAACGGTCCCCTGGATCTACAGTAATACCCGCCCCAGTAACCATCCTCAGCGGCGCCTAGCGGCCCTGGCGGCCTGCCTTCAACATTGGCCGGATTGGTCACAACTTATCGAACGAGAATCAAGCAATCCCATACGAGCCGTAAATGACTGGGCTCAATCGCTGAGACACACCTTCTGGGAAAACCACTACACCCTAGCCTCGTCCCCTAGCGCGAAGCCTATCGCGCTTTTCGGTAGCGCCCGCGCTCGGGATTTAGCGGGCAATGTGCTTTTCCCCTTCTTCTGCCTGCAAGCCCCTGAATTGTGGAACGATTACCGCAAGCTTACTGGAGCGCCGAGCAATCAAAAACTCCGTCGTGCCGTTTTGCGCCTTTTCGGCCAGAATGAAGAGAATGGTAAAGCATGGGTTAAGACCTTCGCCTCCCAGCAGGGGCTCCTACAAATTTACGAGGATTTCTGTCTACAAGACGCCAGCGGCTGCGACTCATGCCCTTTCCCAGAACAACTCTCTCAGTGGAAAATACAAGAAAACCCCGCAAGAGAAACGGCCCACTATGTCTAATGCTCATGAGAAATGAAGCTATCCCCAGGCAAAAAATCTTGTTTTGAAACAAAAAACTCGCTCGCGCATGATCTCTTGTAGAGCTTTTATTCGTAAAAGTTGAGACACGATTAGATTTTGAGGGCGCTAGCTCAGCAGTTGGTCCACAATTCCCTCCGGTGAGAGCCCTCAATTCTCAGCACCCACCTATCTCTACCCTTACCCTTACCATGTCAGTAGCTACCTTAGATCCCGAAGTCATTCTAAATCCGGAGAAGCGCGAGTTTCCCGCCTTTCAACTGGAACGTCTTCTCGAGGACGTTTTCCGCCCCACCCAAGGCTGTAAGGTTTGTGTCTTAATTGATCTTGAGGATATGGATCTTATGAAAGGGTATGCCTTTCTGAATGCAGAGGGCCATGCCGTGCAGAAAAAGGCCTATGAGGAGTTTTACCTAGGACTGAAAGACGGCGGACTGGAGACTCTTGGCATGACCGGGGGCGAGATGTTTGCGTTCCCCATGACCTATGGCTCTAATCTAGATCTCAAAGATGAGTGCTACGACGCCGAGGGCAACCAACTTAGCCTTGAGGCGGACGTCTACCCTACCTATGACATCATCCTGTGCATCTCAACCTACTCTGCCACCGCACCACTCACGGAGAAATGCAAGATCCACAACTTCCGTGGAGCAACGATGCATGGCCTCAATGACGTGATTTTAAATTCTGGGCTGGCTGTTTCTTATGATGCGGTCAGTGCCGATGCTGAGAAGCTTCGTCTCTCCCTAACCAAGGCTGATTCCTTCGAGATCGACTTCGAGCTTGAGGATGGGCGCATCCTGACAGCATGGTTAGGTGTGGATCGACAGGAGGCTCAAAAATCACATGGGCTGTGCCGTGGCAC
>JAHDIL010000156.1 GCA_020630835.1 Verrucomicrobiota bacterium | reverse complement strand
GATAGCCAAAATTTTTACGATGACGAGAAGAATCAACCAATCTTTAGCGAGGCTGTGGAAATCGTTAAGCTGGTATACAGCCAGACCGAGCAGAACGAGGAAACTGGAGAGCGTGTCTCCCTTACCCGCTGCATGAGTCCGGCAGTAAAAATCAGGAAAGCGAACGAGTCCGATGGCTGCCCCTAGAAAGAAAAGGATTCCCGCGCAGACGAGAATGATGCTAATCCAAGTTATCATAATGCTCGCTGTCGTTTAATTGCCCTGCAGGGTGTCATCTTTGGCCAGAATAGCCGCTCTCTGCCGAGCCACAGCTGCTGCCTCCACCTCGCATTCGGTAGTTTTATGAAGAAAACGTGCCGCCGCTACCGAAGCCACAAAGTTAAGCAGCGCATATGCCAGAGCGAAGTCGACGAACATCTCCGCCCTCTTGTAAATCACCCCAATGATCACAAGAAGAACCGCAGTTTTTGTCCCTACCACGTTCGCCGCTACGATCCGATCCAGAGCTGTCGGGCCAGCAAGAATGCGCCCAAAAGCCGGAATCATGAAGACCAAGAGGATCACCCCGGCCACTGTGCAGAAAAGCTCAAAATTCATGATTATATCTCCTGAGAGTTTCTCCCAACACTATTTGGCGAATTCGCGTTCAAGAAAAGCCGGGCGGAAAATATGCGCGATGCGCCGCTCCATGTCCTCATCAAGACCGGCGGCCGAGACATCGTCGATAGCATGGATGTAATAGGTATTGCCGATAATTTTTATGGTAACCGTCCCCGGAGTCAGGGTGATCGAATTCGCCAGCAAAAATTTCTCAAAATCGGACTCCAGCTTCGTCTCGTAGCAAACAACCTGAGGATGAAGCTTCTTTTGCGGTCCAAACACCAGTTTAAGGATGTGAATGTTCGCCACTACGATCTGTCCCAGCAGCCAGAACAGATATCCCACGAGGCGCCCGGCCTGACCAACACGGTTCCCCATAGAAACTTGGCGGTTCTCAAAAAGCATATCTGCAGAGAGCGCCGTCACCAGGGCGCATGAAATGACGCCCAGTGTCAGATGAAAGGCATCCATAAGCCCCGAGAAAGCCACCCAAACGCCCAAAAGGATCACAAAAACCAGCAGCCGATAGGCTAGCGGGACGGAAGAGGGCAAACTCATAAGAAAGGAGGAGTGGCAGCCCAAATTCCGGAGAAGCCGCCGTCTCCGAGGAATAAGAGCAACAACACCCTCAGCTGTCAAGACTGAGCGCGGAAGAAGTGCACTCCAGCCCTGCCTCCTGCAGAACTATATGAAAGCCTGCTTATTCACACAAAATAAGCAACGGAGCACTTTAGCCGACTCCGAAGAGGCATCTCAATGCGGTTTCGCCACCTGCAGAGCTAATGCAAATCGCTTGCATCAGCATGCCCCCCCCATACCTTACCAGCATGGTTACCAACATCGAAACAGAAGATCCTTCACAGCCATATGACGTGCTTATCGTCGGGGCTGGCCCTGCAGGTCTCGGCTGTGCTGCCGCGTTGAAGGAATGCGGCATCACCAACATGCTGCTCGTCGATCAGAGAGAAATCGGCGCATCATTTGACGCCTGGCCGGCTCAGATGCGGATGATCTCTCCCTCCTTTCACTCAAACCCGTTCGGTCAGGCAGATCTCAACTCGATCACTCCTCACACCTCACCTGCCGATTATCTGCACTCGGAGCATCCCACCGGACCTGAATATGCTCGGTATCTGCGCGCGCTCGCTGAGTATTATAAAGTCAAGTTGCAGTCGGGGACTACCGTCACGCAAGTGAGTAAAGATGACGATGGCCTAACCGTTGAGACGACAGATGGCCCGCTGCAAGCACGCCACGTCATTTGGGCAGCGGGAGAGTTTTTCTTCCCCCGCCAGAGCTTAAAAGGCAGTGAACTCTGCCTACACAATAGCGAGGTCACCGACTGGTCTGAGCTCCCTGGCGTGGAGCACGCCATCATTGGCGGTTTCGAGAGTGGGATAGATGCGGCCATCCACTTGGCACGTCAGGGCAAATCCGTGCACGTGCTATCACGAGGTGAACCCTGGCATCAGGATAGCCCAGACCCCAGCCGAGCGCTATCTCCCTTCACGCTTGATCGCCTCAAGGACGTTCTAAACAACGCTTCCGGATCCATACGATTCTACAAAAATGCCAACATCGTTGAGGTCTCTCGAGTTGGCGAAGACTACGTGATGATAGATGACGAAGGGGAACCATTCGATGTTTCTACCCCACCTATCTTGGCCACCGGCTTTCACGGGGGGCTCGGTCCTGTCGCTCATCATTTTGTAGATGAAGACGGCGAACTCTTCTTCACTGAGGAATCAGATGAATCCCCTACCCTGCCAAACCTCTTCTACAGCGGCCCGATGCTACAGCATCGACAGTCACTCTTCTGTTTCATTTATAAGTTCCGTGCTCGCTTTGGGATAATCGCCCGAACCATCGCCGAGCGGCTTGGCCACGAATGGGAGGAGCCCCTAAAACAATACAAAGAGCGGGGATTCATGATCGATGACCTCTCCTGCTGTGAAGACTGCACCTGCGCCGTTGAGACAGACGAAGAAGTCGCCCCGGCTGAAGTCGAAGACTACGCCACGGCCGAAAAATGAACGCAGCAGCCCCCTTGGCCCCCATCCCTCGGGTAACCACTCCCCGTTTACGGGCCTTGCTGCGCGATGTCACCGAGCTATTGGGGCAACAGATGTATTTCTGGGGGCGTGATGTCATCCACCCCCAAGGCAATCTTTTGTGCAAACATGGCTTTGCTCGAAAAAAATCGGAGGGTTTGGAGGGAACGAGCTGTTACCGCAAAAGCCTACCCGGCGATCGATTCATCGAGCTGCACGGAGCCTGTGCCGGCTGTTATGCGCAGAAATCACACGTTGAAGGCGAAAGTAACTTCCTCTACATCCGTGCCCGTAATCGCTGCTTCCTCTATGCTGAAACCGCCCCACCTGCTCCGGGATTTTACGAGAAAGCAAGCTTGCTCTGCGGCCCTGCCACCCAACTTTACGCCGGACTGTTGCCTTTCCTCGACTGGTGGATCGACTATGAAACATGGGTTTCCGAACAAACCGCTGCAGGCTGGAGAGCGAGCTGCTATGAGGCCTATGGGAGCCTACCCGCCTCAAAGCCTTCACTCCCCCCATCCGAAGCCACCTCGTGGCTTCACGATTTTCGGGAATCGACGGAGGATATCGACCGATTGCGCGAGCGCAAAAGAGCCTTGCGCATGTGAAGTCTCGCGCTAAAGCGGGACAGTCATGCAACCCGAGGACAACAAGCAGGCTTACAACGAAACTCGCCAGACAGGCGGTTTCCTAGCTCGCTTAGTTGGTTTCCCCATTGTGGCGGCAGCATTGCTTTTCCTCCCTGCAGTCATCGGAGTGACTCAGGCCAATCGTTTTGCTGACTGGCTCTACGATCCCCTCGACGGAGCTCTTTTCCCCCTTAGAGACTGGCTTGGCGCAGTTCTCCCCGAGTTCCTTGAGAGTCTCTTCGTCGGCGAATATGGCCTCGTCTCCATGTTCCCCTTCCTACTCCTCTATGCAGCCCCTACTATCATCGTCTTTTCCGTGATTCTCGCCATCTACCTGTCCACCGGATTACTCGATCACTTCTCAAGAGCCCTCCACCCACTGCTGCGTCCGGTAGGACTGAGCGGTCGAGACCTAGTCCGCGTCGTTATGGGTTTCGGGTGTAATGTCCCCGCCGTCATCGAGACGCGCTCATGCTCCAGCTGCTCACGCGGCACCTGCGTATCAGCCATTTCCTTCGGCTCCGCCTGCTCTTACCAGCTCCCGGCGACCCTTGCTGTTTTCGCCGCGGCAGATATGGCATGGCTCGGGCTCGTCTATATCATCGTTCTTGCTGGCTCAACTCTGATCTACACGTGGGCACATACACCAAAAGCGCTCAAATTGGCCCGCAAGAACGCCTTCGACACGGCTCTGCCCCCCCTGCGCAAACCCTCATGGCGCCAGATCATGAGAGAGATCTGGGACAATATCTACCAGTTCGTTGTCATCGCGTTTCCTATCTTTATTGTGATCTGCTTTGCCGCGGCTAGTCTCGCCTACTTCGGTGTGCTCGATACCATCGCTCGACTGCTTGCCCCCCTGATGGCTCTTTTCGCCCTACCTGGCGAGGCCGCAACAGCTATCGCTCTGGGATCCGTGAGGAAGGACGGGATCGCCGTCGGGCTGCTAGATGACGATTGGGGGACTCTCAAAGTAGCCCTCGAATCCCCCGCTCAAGTGCTAACGGCCGTTTACCTAGCAGGAGTGCTCCTCCCCTGCATCGTCACTCTCGTAACAATCGCTCGAGAAATGAAGTGGGGTTTCGCTCTTAAACTTTGCCTACGTCAGGCAGCCTGGGCCAGCGGTTTCGCTCTGCTTATTGCCTGGATTGGCAAGCTTTTCTCCTAATCTGAGGCAGGCTCGACGAGGGAACGCAATTGCTGCGCAATAGCCTCATTACGCGCATAGAGAAAGGGCTCGGTATGGAAAGGGTTGATGCGCTCCCCCTTTGCCACTGTCATGGCCACTCCCCCAGCCTCCTCGACGATTACCTGAATAGCCGCGATATCCCAGGGGGCCTGCTTAATACTCCCGGCCTGGTTATCGTGCACCACACAGATGAGAGAGCTGTTCTCCTGGATCATGCGCAAGGAGGATCCAGAATGCGGCACACTACTAGTGACAAGGCTCGCCCCACGCTCCGTGCGCAGATTTCGGCGCAAGTGGGTAAAGCTGGGTGACTCGAGACGAGAATCGCCATATTGATTGAGCTCTACCCATCCCTCCTGGAGAGAAGGCTGGGCACTTTCGAGGTGCAGCGCATCTCCATTTCTATAGGCACCTCTGCCACGCTGGGCATAAAACCACTCGCCAGTGATAGGAAAATAGGCGACACCCAGCTCTATCTCGCGCTCTTCTCCATAAAGCGCCACCAACACAGCGGGAACGGTGGGGCCTGTCTTGAAAAGGAAGGCACTGGTGCCATCTAATGGGTCCACGATCCAAAAGGGCGGAACCATATCCGAGGCATCCGGTGAGAGCTCCTCCGATAAGATCGCTCGCTGGTGCGGATCAGCCTGAAGAATCTGCGCCACTTCTCGGTCAGCTCGATAATCAACATCGCTGACAAAGTCACCCACGCCTTTCACTTTGATAGCATTAAGACCATCGTAGGCATCGGCGATCACTGCCCCAGCTGCACGTGCTGCCTCGACTGCGAGCAAAAGATCATCGCTCATAGAGCGAGCGTGTTCAGCAACTTTGGTAGAGAGATCCATCCGAGACGAGAGAGATGCCTGAATTGCTGGTTAAACCAAACGG
>JAHDIL010000155.1 GCA_020630835.1 Verrucomicrobiota bacterium | reverse complement strand
AGCGTTTGGCCATGACAAGTCGAAGGTAAAACCTCCGGCCTTAATACACCGGACTCCTCGATCGCCTCGTGGATGATCAATAGCGGGGGCTACTGAGTCGGGGATAGCCACGGTCCGCGCCTCGCCCTCAGCAAACACGCGCACCGAACCACTCGCAGTGTCATCAAAGGGTGCGTAAAAGTGAAGGCTATCGGAAGCTATCGGATGGAAATTCTCAAGGTCAAATCGCGCCGGAGACGACCACCACTGTGCGAGTTCCGAGTCAGAGATTTGATTGATTTCGCTCGCCAAAGCGGTCGTATAGTCCGCTTTTTGTTTTTCATTCTTCATCCACTTCGCTTCAAGGTTCTCGGGTGGAAACACGGCTACGGGATACATCGCTGGCGCGTTCCCATCCATGATCGGTCCATCCGCATTGTTAAAGAATGCACCGAGCTGATAAAAATCCTTCTGACTGATAGGATCGAATTTGTGGTCGTGGCAGGCTGCACATCCAGTCGTCAGGCCCAAATAGATCGTGGAAAAGGTTTCAGTTCGATCAATCATGGTTCGAGCTTCGAGCTCTTCCACAATTGCCCCACCCTCTGCCGTTGTGATGTGGTTACGCACGAAACCAGTCGCTACCAGCTGCTCCATCGAGGGATTTTCTAACAAATCTCCAGCCAACTGTTCGACAGTAAACTGATCGTAAGGCTTGTTTCTGTTATACGCATCAATGACCCAGTCCCGGTATGGCCACATCTCTCGGTAATTATCAAGATGCATGCCGTGAGTATCACCATAGCGCGAGGCGTCGAGCCAGAAGCGAGCTTGATGCTCACCAAAATGTTTCGAAGCGAAAAGCTCATCAAGGTAACGCTCGTAAGCTCCCGGCTGCTCATCGGACAGAAATGCCTGCACTTGCTCTGGAGAGGCCGGCATCCCTAGCACATCCAAAGCAGCGCGCCGGGCTAGAGTATACTTATCTGCCTGCGCATTAGGGCTCAGGCCTTCTTCCTCAAGCCTGGCGAGGATAAATGCATCGATCTCATTCTTCCCCCAATCAGAGTCGACTCGCTTTGCCTCTGCTAACTCGATCGGCTCGAAAGACCAATGATCCTTCCACTCAGCTCCCTGATTAATCCACGCAACAATAAGAGCCTTCTCCTCATCTGTTAGCGGCTTGTGAAACTCGGGGGGAGGCATGATCGAATCGGGATCATCATCGTAAAGACGGACGGCGACTTCGCTAGCGGCTGCGTTTCCTCGCTCGATAGCAGCATAGCCACCGAGATCAGCAAAAGCTCCCTCCTTAGTATCTAGCCTCAGATCGGCCTTTCGCGAATGAGCATCAGGCCCATGACAATGAAAACATTTGTCGGCTAGCAAAGGACGAATCTTGTCGTTAAAATCAATACGAGCGCCGTCAGAAACTGATACGTTCTCAAAATTCGTGGCAGGTCTCTGCTGTGATCCGTTTATGGGCAGGGTCGCAACAATCGCTTCATAGCGATCCTGGGGGTCTGATGGCTCCAGAGACTCGACGCTCCTCACATCCATCGGATCGTCCACAAAAGCATGCCTGCCGGGATCAGGACCCTGAGGAGTGATGGTTAACAGATTATCTTTCTGACCTCCGCTCACTACTAACAGAAAAGCCAAAGCTATGCCAGCAGCTAAACCAACCAATCCCCAATGTCTCTTCTCCTTCACCTCAAGTGATGCAACTTCAGTCATTTCGACCACGTTGGTGACTGGCACCTCAACACCGCTCTTCTCTAAAGCAGATCCATCAAGATGATCCAGGAGAGAATCCATCCGACAAAATTGTTTCCACTCTTCACGACACTCGTCGCAGGATTCGATCCACTGCCAGAGGCTCTCCGACTCCTCGACCGTGAGCTCACGTAAGGAAAAAGTCTTCAGCAATCCTGAAAATTCGTAGTTCATACTAATAGAAAAATTATAGTTAGGCTTTCTTAAGGGTTTCTTCTATGCAAGAGGCGAGACGTTTCCGGATGCGGAAAAGCTTTTGCGCCAGAGCGTTGTTAGTCAGGCCAAACTCGGATGAAAGATTGCTGAGCTCCCGGTCCTGCAAATAGCGGGCGCAGATCAATTCTTGATGTTTGGGACGAAGTTTACCAATGCACGCCTGGAGAGCTGCCTGTTCATCAACGAACCTCTTCTCTGAGAACGCGGTCTCTTCTTCAGAAACGCTTGCGGCGAGTGAGGCAAAGAAGTTCTCACCTGATACCTCCCTACCATTGCGTCGAGTTTCTTCGCGGCGCCAGCGCTTGGTCTGGTTTGCGGCGATCTGAAACACCCAAGCTTTCATGCTGGTGCCCGGTTGAAAAACATCACTTTTCGACAGGGCTATTGTATTTGTATCTTGCACAATCTCATCGGCAGCATGACGAGAGGCCGTCAACGAAAGGACAAAATAGCGCAGGTCAGGCTGGATAGAAGCCAACTCGTTTTGGAAGGAAAATGGGCTTGTTTCGATCACTGTAGGAAAAGGGATCATATGCGAATAAATGCCAATCAGACCAGCCGATTACGGTTTGACCTATGAATTTCCGCGATCGCGCCAGGAAACAGAGAGAAGCTCCTACGCCGCTTGACCTTTTCGGCAGCCGTTTTTACCTTTCGCCATGCCTATTCAAAACGCTGTTACCCTGCACCCCTACTTTCGTCCGCATGCTGGAAAGTTTGACGAGTTCTTGGAAAACCTCTCTCACTTTGTCGAAAAGACGAAATCCGAAGAAGGCTGCCTCTTCTATGGCTTCACGAAAACGGAGGACATCATCTTCTGCCGTGAAGGGTATCGCGATGCGGAAGCGACTCTTCATCATCTGGAGAATGTCGGGGAAGCTCTGGGAGAAGTTCTCAAAATCGCAGAATTCGAGCGACTCGAGATTCACGGCCCTGCCTCAGAGCTGGCAAAGCTGCGCGACCCGCTAAGCCATTTGCCCATCGACTGGTTCATCCTCTGCCCCGACGAAGTCTAGCCTACGGCTTTCATTTTGGAGTCTACAAATCCTGGAGAAACGGTTACCGCACCGCTCCAGCTCCTCCAGGACCACTTCGGTCACTCCGCTTTTCGCGAGGGTCAGCGGGAGGTTATCGATCGGATACTCGATGGACAGTCGGCGCTAGCTTGCTTCCCTACCGGCAGTGGGAAGAGCTTGTGCTACCAGCTGCCAGCGCTCGCCCTTACCGGCGTAACTCTCGTCGTCTCTCCCCTGATAGCCCTGATGAAGGATCAGGTGGAGAGCCTAACCGCACGCTCCATCGCCGCTGCGCGACTGGATTCTACCCTCACCGCGGATGAAGCCTTCACGATCTATGAGCAGCTATCATCTGGAGAGCTGCGCCTACTCTTCATCGCGCCGGAACGCCTGGGCAATGCCGGCTTTCAACGTCGACTCCGCGACGTAAAAATCGCTCTGCTCGCCGTCGATGAGGCACATTGCATCTCGGAGTGGGGACACAATTTCAGACCTGACTACCTAAAACTCACCTCACTGGTAAAAGAGCTGAAGATCCCGCAAGTCCTTGCCCTTACGGCAACAGCGACACCTCAGGTAGCCACCCAAATACTCGATCGCTTCGAGATCCCCCCCGAAAATGAGATTCGGACAGGATTCGCCCGTCCAAATCTCACCTTTCGGGTGCATGACAACACAAGAGAGACTCGAGACGAATTTCTCATTGAGCAACTCCGACAGCGAGACGGATTTGCCCCGACCATTGTCTACGTGACTCTGCAACGAACCGCCGAACAGGTGGCGAGCTCTTTGCGCGTCGCCGGCATTGCTGCTGCTGCCTATCACGCAGGAATGCGCGCACAGGATCGCGCCGAACGGCAAGATGACTTCATGGCAGATCGAATCGAAACGATCGTAGCAACAATCGCCTTCGGAATGGGAGTAGACAAACCCAATGTCCGACACATTTTCCACTACAACCTGCCGAAGTCGCTAGAGAATTACCTGCAGGAGGCAGGGCGCGCCGGACGGGACGGGTTGCCGAGCACCTGCGAGATCCTAGGCTGCCCTGAGGACCGATTCACCTTAGAAAACTTCATCTTCGGTGACACCCCTTCGGCGAGCGCCCTTCGATCTTTCACTCACCATATGCTCACTCAAGGCGAAAAATTCTCGATTTCCCGCTACGATTTGGGCATCTCGCTCGATGTGCGCGCCGCACCACTCGCTACGGCACTGACCTATCTGGAGATGTGTGAGGTGCTTAAACCTTTGGGGCCTTACTATGCGGAATTTCAAGTGCGCTTGCTTCGCAGTTTCCCCGATGTTCTTGCATCGCAAGCAGCGAATGAGAGAGATTTCCTGGAGCAACTCTTTCGCGCAGGAAAAGAAGGCCGCTCTTGGATCACCTTTCCGGCAGAGCAAATCGCCGATCAGATGGGAGTAGAAACCGAAAAGATCATGGGCGTGCTCGACGGACTGGAGATGATGGGGCACGCTCGGGTCAAAGCTACGCGACTGCGGCATCGGTATGAATTAGGCCCAAACGCTCCAGACTATGGCAAGACGAGCATCAAAGAGATCACTCAGGATTTGATCGAGAGATTTCATACACACGAAAACCGGGAATTAGATAGATTGGGTGAAGTCTATAAATACCTTTCCTGCCGCTCGTGTTTGCCTCAATATCTCGGCCGCTACTTCGGGCACGACGAGAAACCGTGTGGCATGTGCACAGTTTGCGCAGCCGAAAACGACAAGGTCAACGTAGCTTTCGAGCACGATCAGGTCGAATCGCTATCCTTGGAAGAAGTCAAACTTGTGCGCAAAACCGCAGATCGCACCGAAGCCTCGCTAAAAACTCCACGCCAGATCGCTCGTTTCCTCTGCGGCATATCGAGTCCAGCGACGACGAGAGCTCGACTTACGAGAGACGAAGACTTTGGGCAACTCGAGGAACGCCCGTTTTCCCTTGTTCTTAGTTATGTAGAGAGTTTGGGATGAACGATGGATTTGGTTTGCAAACTGGCCCTAGCCCATCGTCTATCGCTGTGATGAATACGGTTTCACGATTCACAAAAGCGAGTGTTCTCGGAGCGGGAAGCTGGGGAACGGCCATGGCAGTAGTTTTAGCCGAGCGCGGCCTGCCTATCTGCCTATATGGCAATCAGCCGGCGGTAGCAGATGAGATTAACCAAAAGCATACCAATAGCGGCTATCTACCAGGCGTCGGGCTGCCGAAGACTATCACCGCAACTACCGACCTCTGCGAAGCAGCCACTGCACCCCTAATTCTGCTTGTAGTCCCCTCGCAAGTAGCCGGCCTTGTCCTGAACCAGCTAAAAGAGGTCGGGATTAGTCCAGAAACAGTTATCATCAGCTGCACCAAAGGTATCGA
>JAHDIL010000154.1:2630-5398 GCA_020630835.1 Verrucomicrobiota bacterium | reverse complement strand
TTGACTCAAAGCGGTCAAGATTGAATCGAGGCTTGATATGGCAGCGGCGAAGACGCCTGCCAAGATCAGCCCTCGAATACCGACGGGCAGCTCCGTCACGATCCACGATGGGAAGACGAGATCACCCTTTCCGCTTCCTGGGGCACCATCCTGCCATCCAAGCACCTCTACCAGGGTTGGGTCAGTAGGTGGGGTATTGCGATAAAAAACGAACAGCGCGGCTCCAACGAGAAGCATCAGGACAGTGATGAACTGTCCGGCAGAACTCCAAATGATGGCTTTTCGCGCCTCCTGAGCAGAGCGACAGCAGAACATCCTCTGGGCATTGAGCTGATCGACGCCGAAGGCGGTAAGATTCTGAAACGGCACGGCAAAGAGGGCAACCCAGAGGGTAAAGCCTAGTTTCGAGTCCATGCTTAGATCGAGGATCTGCATCTTATTCTTCACTTCTCCATCGCCGACGGGCACGGCACTTGTTTGGGAGATCAGCTCACTCCAGCCGCCCTGAAAACCATTGATCATCCAGAATAGAGCGAAAAGGCCTCCTCCAACGAATAGGAAAAATTGCATCACGTCAGTCCAGATGACGGTGCGCATCCCGCCCATCAGGGTCCATCCGATTGCGAAAGCACCGATTATTAGGATGCAAATCTCGAAGCTAAAGGGTGTTACGATGGTAAGCGGAAGCGCTGCCACAACCACTCGGACACTTTGGGCGAGGATGCTGCCCAAGGTGAAAATAACGGTGGCAAGAGTTCGTATGGCATGCCCGAGACGATGTCCCATGTAATCGTAGGGGCTGAAGATGTCGTATTTGTAAAAGAGAGGCACGAAGAAGATCCCCACTAGGATGCGTGCGAAGATGGATCCCAGCGCCCACTGTAAGTAGGTGAAATCCCCTTGGACAGCCATGACGATTCCCGGCACGCCGATGAAAGTCACGCCGCTGATCTCAGTAGCGATCATTGACCCAGAGACAGCGGGCCAGGGCAGTGAACGGCCGCCGCGAAAGAAGTCATTGATGCTGGCTTGCTTTCCCCGCATCAAGTGGCCGACATAAGTGGTCAAGGCCAGGTAACCGAATACGACAACCCAATCGACGGTTGTGAAAAAGTTGCTCAAAGACGCTTCTTCCATAGTTTTATACCAACCACAGGAATGAACGGGCGAAAAACGTTTTCTTTGCCCTGACAGGAAAAGAGCGGTTTCTTTCCCTCGATGCCGGCTAAGAAAAACAAAGTTGACCCGGAGACTCTTTCGGGTGCTGCGCTCATTAAGGAGGTCAACCGGCGTATTCGGCTGGCCAGATCACTTTGGGACCAACATCGCAACAAAGCCTGCCGTTTTGAGCGCCAGCGAGCCCTCAGGCTATACGCGCGATTGAGCGAGCCGGAGAAGGCCGAGATCCCAGAGTCGCTGCGTGTATGGCTTCGCTACCGGAGCGAGAAATATTTTGGCGACCATCGGACTCCACCAAGATCTTGAATTACCGGGTGCTTCCTTGCCACAGCTCTTTCGGTGCCCAGTCGACTCCCTCTCCTGCCTCGAGGATGGCCCCGAAGACCAGAGGCTCTGCTCTTCCGCGTCGCGTGAGGTGAAAAAGCTCTCCGTTCCACCTTCCCGAGGCGGAGGGGGCGTAGCCACCACCGACATCTAGGCTGGCATAGCCGCGCACTTCATAGTGTAGGTGGGCTAGGTATTTCCCACGCGCATTACCTACGGTGCCGAGCATTTCTCCGCGGTGAAGCCCCTGCCCAACGTAGACTGTAATGCGATCTAGGTGGCTATAGAGTGTTTGGTATGGTAGGCCATCGTCCGCTTTCCTATGCTGGAGAATGACAACATTCCCCCAACCTGAGCCTGCCCATCCTGCATAAACGACATAGCCTGCCGTGGAGGCGAAGACAGGGTCACCTAGATCACTATTACCTCCTCCTATGCCATTGTGATCATCGCCAAGATGATTGTTTTCTAGGAATGGCTGAGCATTGTAGGTAAGCGCTCCCTGGCGGCTACCCATCGGATAATCGAGTATGCTGTCACTCGGTGTGAGCGCTAACTCTACCGGGGAGAGCACGGCGAAGGCAGGGTCAAATACGTCGCCATGCGCATCGATCAGACCGATCCGGGTGTTCGTAGCATGAGCAGGTTTTGGCGTTTCTTCTCTTTCTCTCGTGAAGAAGAGAACGAGCCCGAAGCCCAGTAGCGAGATCAACAGAAACAACGGGAGGACGGATCGAAACAAGGTTCGTAAATGGTCCGCTAGATCGAAATGAGGGCTGTTGAGTTTCACTGTGGTCAAAGTTGACCCAGTGCTCTGCCAGGGCAAGTCGCGAGTTTTCACATCGCGCAAATCCACACGAATCGCTAGGGAGGCATTGGACAAGAATATCCTCACGCGATTATGCCAATTCGCTGTCGTTAGTTTGCGGATACTGTGAAATTGGTTACAAATCTCTCTTTTTTTCCATTATGTTCAGAAAAGCACGCGCGTTCGCCTTAGTTGCCGCCATTCTCGTTAGTCATAGCGGCCTCGCGGCTGATCGCACAGAGGAGCGGTTGGCTGCGCATCAGGCGCGAGTGGCAGGGCTAAAATCTACGCAACCTCACCTGACGGTAGATACCGGAAGATTTCAGGCGGATACTTTCGCCCTTGGTAATGAAATGGGAGAGGTTGGCGCCTTAAAAGGCTTGGCTATCTTTGTTGGCCCCAAGGAGCAGTCAACATTCCTCTTTAATACGGAGACTCTCCGAATGAGCGCCGTCTC
>JAHDIL010000154.1:0-2620 GCA_020630835.1 Verrucomicrobiota bacterium | reverse complement strand
CAGCGGGCATCAAGCGGGCTGGAACCCCATGGGACGGAAGGCATGGGGGTAATTCGACCCTTTCACCAGAAACGGAAACGTATCTTGCCTACACTCGGTGGGGACCGGGGTTTGTGCTCGGAGGCGACTGGGCCGACCCGAGAGAGACTAAGAATGGTCCGCTACCCGATGCGCAAGCTGAGTATCTTGGCCACTATCGCCATGCAGATGGCACTGTCCTCCACTACACCGCAGGGGGAACAGAGATCTATGAGCTTCCGCAAATGGTGGATGGAGTTATGGTCCGAACCTTCCAGACGGGGGAGTTCAAAAAGGACCTGCAAATGCTCGTTCTCTCTCCAGATGGATTTGAGTCGGAAAAGGACGGGGAAAAGTTGAGCTTTTCCTTCGCTACGCCAACGTTATTGCAAGCGCCCGACGGGGTTGCTTTGACGAAATCAGGAAACGGAGATGTTGTTCTCCTAATACCTGCTGGGACACCAAGCTCTACTTTTTCACTAGCTTTCCCAAGGGGGGAGCAAAAACCCCCAACATCGACGGGTATAGAGCCAAAGGCCTTGATCAATGGTGGTCCCAGTCTGTTTAACAAAGAGATCGTCAAAAGTAGCCTCACGGCTGTGGGAGATTCAACTTATCTCGCGGACAGCATCGGGTTGCCGGATGGAAATCCCTGGAATGCGCGGACGCGTTTTGGGGGCTTCGACTTTTTCTCGGATGGCGATCGTGTTGCTGCGTCCACGTGGACTGGAGACGTCTGGATTGGTTCGGGTTTTGCAGATCCAGCGCTGTCAAACATTACATGGCGCCGCTACGCCACTGGCATGTTTCAAACTCTAGGGCTGAAGATCGTCAATGACGAGATCTACACTCTCGGCCGAGATCAAATCAGCCGTCTTCATGATCTGAACGGAGACGGAGAAGCAGACTATTACGAGTGTTTCAATAACGATGTCTTGATTACAAAAGGATTTCATGAGTTCGCTTTCGATCTGGAAACCGATAAAGACGGCAATTTCTATTTCTCGAAAGGAATGCCGGTCAACCAAGGCGGTCGCGGCTATACAGAGTGGACGGATCACAATGGGACTGTGCTCAAAGTAACTCCGGATGGAAAAAAAATGGTTGTGCACGCGTGGGGGCTTCGAGCTCCTGGTGGGGTTGGTGTGGGGCCTAATGGTGAAATAACTACAGGCGAGAATGAAGGTAGTTATGTCCCTCGATGCAAACTCACTTGGAGTGATCCCAAGGGGGGCAGTTTTCATGGTGTTGTCCCCAGCAAGTGGGAAGCGAACGCTTCCGGGAAACGGCCTGACGTTCCAACTGAATATGTAGGACCTTTAGAAGGAGCTCCGACAGACTACGAAAAACCTTTGTGCTGGTTCCCGTATTATGTCGATAATTCCAGCGGCAGCCAGTTCTGGACACCAAAAAACTTTGCTTGGGGGAATCATCAAGATGCTCTTATGCATCTTTCCTACGGTAAGAGCTCACTCTACCGCGTTCTGAAAGAGGAGGTGAATGGGCAAGTCCAGGGCGGGGTTTACAAAATTCCTGTCGATCTGACCACGGCAGTTATGAGAGCTCGTTTTCATCCGCTCACGGGCGAGATGTTTCTAGCTGGATTTCGCGGCTGGCAGACGAATGGGGGGACTGGGATCCAGCGCATCCGCTACTCGGGAGACGAGAAGCCTGTGCCTCTTGAGATGAACGCTCATGAAAATGGTCTCGTTATCAGTTTTAGTAGTGAGTTAGACGCAGCGTCGGCAAGTGACCCGCGCCGTTATAGTATAACAAAGTGGGACTATCTCTGGAGTCCCCAGTATGGAAGTGGCCGTTTCTCCATCGATAGCTTTGATAAGGAGGAGCGGGATGACTACTTTCTGAAGGCGTCAAAAGGTGCCGTTAACGATATAGACCCTGTTACTGTTAGGGCATCGAAGTTGCTCCCTGATGGCAAGTCGGTATTCCTCTACATCCCTGATATGACGCCAGCCATGCAGATGGAGATTAAACTGGATCTAGCTGCGAAAGATGGAGATGCGTTTCAAGAGACAATCTGGAATACGGTTCATAAGATGCGTTCAGCCTTTGGTGATCATGGGATTGATTTGTCTAACCTCCCTGAGATTGAGACAACTCCGCTGGGACAGCAGGGGGTGTTGTTAGTGGGTAACAATAATGCTGACGACGACATCGTGAGGCTTGACCGACTCGCGCTGAGCCAAAACCAGAAGACTTCTACTACTTTTACTTCAGCTGCTAGGTCTGGTAAGATGAACTTTCTTGCTGACTTGCGCATAGACAGGCGCGGATCCTACAGCTTTCGTTTAGAAGGTGAGGGGGAGGCTTCACTCAAGCTCGGAGCGGATGTTATTGCTGAGGGTGTATTACCTATCACGAGTGAACCTGTCATTCTCGAAGCGGGCGTCATTGCTCTTAGCGCTACTGTGAAAAGGACTGAACTTTCACTCGATTCCACTCACTTTCGGACACTTTGGTCTGGAGCTGATTTTACATGGGAGCCGCTTCCTCCGAAACTCCTCACGGCTAGAGCTGACTCGATAGAGGAAGAGATGGCGAAAGTGCGCTACGGCAGAAACCTCTTTGCTGCGGCCCGGTG
>JAHDIL010000153.1 GCA_020630835.1 Verrucomicrobiota bacterium | reverse complement strand
CCCGCAAACAAGCCTCGTTATGCCATGGGACTTGGTCAACCGGATCAGCTCATCGAGCTCATCTCCCGAGGTATCGACATGTTTGATTGCGTATTACCCACCCGCGTAGCCCGCAACGGCACTGCCTACACTCGGGAAGGCACCATTAACCTAAAGAATGCCAAGTGGGAAAAGTCACACGAACCGCTCGCTCCTCCCGGTGAAACCCACCCTCTCTGTGAGGGTTTCAGCCGAGGCTATTTGCGCCATTTAATTAAAAACGAGGAGCTCCTAGGCCTGCGTCTACTCACCCTTCACAACGTGTTCTTTTATCTCCACTTGATGAAGCAAGTCCGCCATGCTATTGAAGCCGGCACGTTCGGAGATTTCGCCGATACCTTCCTCACCGCCTACCGGAGTGGCAAGGCTCGCTAGGCACGATCTTTGCACGTCTTTTTTTGTTTTCAGTGACCTGACCTTTCCTCATTTTACCAGCTATGCAAACCCTCCTCATTCTCGCTCAAGCCCAACAACCACAAGGCGGTGGACTCGGTTTTTTCCTACCGGTGATCATCATCATGGCTCTCATGTATTTTGTGATGATTCGTCCGCAGCGTCGCATGCAGAAGGAACAACAAGCCATGCGCGACGCCATGAAAATCGGTGATAAGGTTATCACTGAGAGCGGCATTCACGGCATCATCACCGGGCTCAAAGATAAGACCGCTTCCATCAAAATCGCTGAAGGAGTCAGCGTGAAATTTGAACGTCGCGCGATTGGCGCCGTCGTTTCCTCTAAGGACAAGCCGGAAGCGGCCGACGAAGACGAGACTGAAACCACCGACGAGGCAGAAGAGAAAGCGTAAGAGCTTTCCCTATCCGCTCTATTTCCCTTATCCGACCAGAAAAACCCACTATGGCCGATTCGAAACCCAATCAAGCTACGGAAGATAAGCCAGCAGAAGCTGTGGCCCCATCAAACTCCGAAGCCGTCGCTCCAGCTGATAAGCCTACACCCCCAGCTGAGAAACCTGCTACCGCACTCATTGAGGGCGCCGAAGCCGCTGAAGCAGTAGCCTCTGAGACAGCACCTGCGCAAGAGCCGGCTGCCGTCGAGTCTACCGAAACCATCGCCGCGCCCGCTACCGCTCCGGAGGCCACGACATCTACCCCAGAGGCACAAGCCCACCCGGGCCTGCTATTCGCCGGGGCGCTTGCTCTGCTCATCGGTTTCATCGCCTACGCCGTAGCCGAGAAAGATCGTGCCAAGCGCATCATCGGCGCTGTCCTTGCCGTCGTCGTGACAGCGGCCGCTCTCCTTCTCTTCCAAACCTTTGGTATGGAGAAAGGTATCGAACTCCAGGGGGGTGTCTCCATGGAGGTAAAGATCCAACCAAAAGAGGGAAATGAAGTGACCCCTGCCATGCAGGATCAGGTCATCGACGTCCTCATGAAGCGCCTGAATGCGCTTTCAACGAAAGAGATCATCTTAGCAAAATCAGGTAAGGACGGCATTTTTCTACAAATGCCAGGTGTCGAACCTGAAAAGCTGCAAGAGATCAAAGACAAAATTGCTCAAGTGGCCGAGCTCACCTTCTCAGTGACGCATCCCAACAGCCGCTTTATGGCACAGCAAGTCGCCTTAGGGCAGCAAGTCGTGCCTGGTTTCGAAGCGCTCCCCTATGTGCTGACTGATGAGGAGATAGAGGCCGGCATCACCGAACCCACCCGCTACGAACTGGTCAAGATTAACCGCGATATGAAGGGTGGCAGCATCAAGGGTGCGCGCCGGACTTTCGGACAAGGCGGAGACGCGATCGCCGTTGATTTCACTTCGGATGGCGCGAAAATCATGGGCACGCTTACCCGCGAGAACGTGGGCCGCCCGCTGGCCATCATCGTCGATGAAGAGGTCATCTCAGCACCGAACATCAACGAGCCTTTCTCCAGCAACTGTATCATAACCGGTGACTTCACGCAGGAGGAGGCGGAGTCTCTGGCTGCCTCTCTCGAAAACCCGCTTGAGAATCCGATTTACATAGCGCACTCAAACTACATCTCCCCCACCCTCGGCGAGGCTACCGTTAAGCAGGGGCTCTACGCGGGTATCGCCGGTCTTGCCATCACACTGTTCTTCATCCTTATCTATTACCGCTTCGCGGGGATCCTCGCCCTCATAGGCTTAGGCATAAACATCGCCATCATCTTCGGCGCGATGGCACTCTTCGGTTTCACCCTGACCCTCCCTGGCATCGCCGGGATCATCCTGACCATTGGTGTCGCTATCGATGCCAACGTCCTCATCTATGAGCGACTGCGTGAGGAGATGGCAGCGGGCAAGAGCCTCGGTGCCGCCATCAATACCGCTTTTGAAAAAGCCTTCTCAGCGATTATCGACGCTAACATTACGACTCTGATCACCGCTGTTCTCCTCTACGCCTTTGCTGAGGGGACGGTGAAAGGCTTCGCCATCACTTTGATCATAGGTATCCTTGCGTCCATGTTTGCGGCACTTATCGTCTGCCGCGTCGCCTTTAAATGGGCCTTGCACTGGAATGTTATCAAGAAGCTTACTTTCGCGAACATCGTTCCGGGCAAGCAGATCGATTTTCTAGGAAAGCGTAGAGCTCTGTCTTTCGTATCAATCATCGCTTTTGTGGCTTCACTCATCATTGTCCCTCTCCTAGACCCTCGTGGCGTAGAGCTGAAGGGTGGTGACGCGATTGAAATCCAATCATCTGAAGGACTGACCCAAGCCGGTATCGAAGATGCCCTAGCGGACCTCGAACTGGCCGGAACGCCCATTGTCCAGACTCAGAACCCAGTCGGGGCGGATGGAGAGTTCTTCCTTGTCCGTGCTCCTGATGACAGCGCTGAGACTATTCTTTCCGAGATCTCCAAAGATCTCGGCGTTGACGTGAGCGATGCCTCGATTAGTTCAGTCGGTTCTGCCGTTGGTAAATCGATGCTAACCTCATCTGCGATCGCCCTCGGCATCGGCATTCTGGCCATCATGTTTTACGTAACATTGCGCTTCGAGTTCGCTTTTGCGCTAGGTGCCATCTTCGCTCTGGTGCATGACCTCGTCATTGTTGCGGGTATTACCACTCTTGTGGGTCAAGAGATGACTCTCATCACTGTAGGTGCCTTCCTAACCATCGCCGGTTACTCGATTAATGACACTATCGTTGTCTTTGACCGAGTTCGTGAAACCCTTCAAATGAAGAGGGGTAACGTGAAAGACATCATTAATATAGCTCTGAACAAAACTCTCGCACGGACCTTACTAACAAGTATCACAACTTTAATCACGGTTGGTGTTCTGTGGATTTTTGGTGGCCCGGCTCTCCGCAACTTCGCTCTCACTCTCGTTGTTGGTGTTGTCGTGGGAACCTACTCGTCCATCTTCGTCGCTGCACCGATCGTTCTCTGGTGGGCCAAACGCTCTGGAACAAATCTCCGCCGCGAGGTGCTCGATACTGAGCAAGCGAAGATTGATGCCACAACCTCACCTGCCTAGCGGTTGGTCACCTTGGTAACTCTTTTAAAAAGCCGATTCCTCAACCGGGGATCGGCTTTTTATGTTTTCCGCAGACCTCGCCTTTTAGCCTAATGAGTGCTGATGGTTGCTTTGATCCATCGGGCGGGGTGCTAAAGCTTGTTTTTCCGCCCCAAACCACGCAAACCACGCTCTGCGTGCCAATAAGCGAGCACCCTCTTCTCGGCATTTCGTATGGCAAGCGCTTTGCACAAAGCTGCGGGAGTTTACTCTAAACTCTGATGACCTGAAATCGCTTCAATAAAGGGAGGAAGATAACGCTCCGCCTTTAGTTTCCCAATTCCTTTGATGCGCAGAGCTTCCGTTTCGTTGCTTGGTTTAACTCTCGCGAGGTGCTCAAGAGTTTGGTTGCTGAAAATTACGTATGCTGGAACATTTCCCGCCTTGGCCGCTAGGTCGGTGCGGATCTCTTTCAATTGATCATAAAGTTCATCATCGAGCTCGAAAGCCTCGAGCTCTTCTGGTGAGAGAAAGTTTCCCTTACTTTGTGCTGCTTTCTTTCTCTCTTTGGGGCTGGGTTCCGTGGATGGCCACGCTAATCGGAATCCGTTATCTCCCCGCATCACCTCAGCACCTCTTTTGGTAATGGCTACCAGTGGATAAGGCGTCTTGCGCGTTTGAATGAGTCCTACCTTCTCAAGTGCGTTAACCAAGTTATAGACGTAGTTAGTGCCATAATCGGACAACACCCCAAAGGTGGAGAGCTGATCTAGACGAGCCTGGACAACCTCCTGAGCTTTGCTACCAACAAGCATTTGCACGATTTTCCCCTTCCCAAAACGGGGTTCCCAATCGCCAGACGGCAATTTACCGCATGTCCTCGCCACGCCGCTGAGGGCTTTCTGGACGACGGTAAACTCACTCTCCGTTGGGGGCCGTCGGTCAGATGCTGAACTGGAATCACAAATATCACAGCAGCCGCAGGATTTAGCATCAGGCTCTCCGAAATAATTGAGGATGGAAACTTGGCGGCAGGTGTCCTCGTCATAGCAGAAGCGAATCATGGCATCCAGCTTCGAGCGATCACGACGTTCCTTTTCCTGTAGGGCTTGGTAATCGATATTGAGTTGCGACTCGGACACCGAAATGTCGGTGATCCGCGTGCCTCGGGTGCGAGTGCCTGGAACATCAAAGCGCTCGATATGCCCAGCCCGGAGGAGCTGGGAGAGCGCGCTACTCACCTGCATGGTGTTTTTTACATTAACCAGGCTAGCTAAATCTTTAATCGTTACCGTAATAGCTTCATTGTCAGGGCCAGCCGACTGCAGAAGGGTGCGATAGATATCACAAATAAGAGAGGGATCGGGGTTGTTCCCCTCTATGAAAAATTCCTGCGTCCGTGTGTCGGCATAGTTGAAGAGGAGCTCGCAGACAGAGGGATCTCCATCACGCCCTGCTCGGCCTGCCTCCTGGTAGTAGGCCTCCATGGAACCAGGGATGTCGAAGTGGGCGACAAAACGCACATCCGGACGATCGATCCCCATGCCAAAGGCATTGGTAGCCACCACGACGTCATAGGTCCTGTCCAGAAAGACTTTCTGCGCCCAGGCACGATCGCGATCTTCCATGCCTCCATGATAAGCGACTAGTTTCACTTTATTAGCGTGAAGAGAGGCCGCTACCTCCTCTACTTTCTTGCGTGTGGAACAATAGATAATCCCTGTGCGCTGAGATTGGATCAACCGCTCCAGGCGATCATACTTTTCGCGGTTCCCAGCACAGTGAATTACGCTCAAACTTAGATTTGGACGGGCGAATCCGCTGACGGTAACAAAGGGATCTTGAAGGGCTAGGACCTTCTGAATATCATCCTGCACTTCTGGAGTAGCCGTGGCGGTAAACGCAGCGGTCTGCGGTCGCCCGAGCGCCTCGACT
>JAHDIL010000152.1 GCA_020630835.1 Verrucomicrobiota bacterium | reverse complement strand
GAGCATTTCGAAAGCAAAATTCGACCTATTCTGGTTGAACACTGCTACGAGTGCCATAGCGGGACAAAGGCAAAAGGTGAGTTGCGGCTGGATTTCAAAGATGGCCTGCTAGTGGGGGGAAGCTCCGGACCTGTCATTGTTCCAGGAAATGCGCAGGCAAGTCTCCTGTGGAGAGTTGTTGCTGGCTTAGAGGCTGAATTGCCGATGCCGAAAGGAGCAGATCCGCTTTCGCAGCAGGATGTTGATGCGATCGCTTCCTGGATTGATGCTGGTGCGTCGGATCCACGGATCGAGCCTCCTAATGAATCGTCTGCGCAGCGCCAGTCTTGGGAGCGAAAACTTGAAAAACGCAGGCACTGGTGGTCGCTGCAGCCCCTGTCAGCCGAAGTAGACAAAAATAGGAGCTTAAGCGATCAGATTGATGCTAAGCTGAGCCAGCGCTTACGTGAAAAGGGGTTGGGTTTTTCAGAGGCTGCGGACGCAGTTTCTTTTCTCCGCCGAGCTACATTTGTGTTAACAGGACTCCCGCCGACTCCGGAATGGGTAAAAAAGGTTGAGCAGTCCCCTGACGATTGGGATCGCGAAAAATATATTTCGGATCTAATCGATTCAAAGGAATTTGCTGAACGTTGGGCACGAGCGTGGATGGATCAGGTGCGTTATGCCGACACCCATGGGAACATCGCAAACGAAGTGATTCGCGACTCGTGGGCTTATCGTGACTACCTGGTGCGAGCGTTTCAAGAGAATGTGCCGGTAGATCAACTCATTCGGGAGCACGTAGCGGGAGATCTGCTCGAGCAACCGCGTCGGCGAGAAAACGGTGATAACGAATCGGTGGTTGGAACGACGTTTTATCGGTTTAACGATGCCGGCAGTGTCGGAGAGGATCCAAAGGAAGATGAGATCGCTTTGATTGATAATCAAATCGACGCCTTTGGGAAAGCTTTCCAAGGGCTCACCTTGAGTTGCGCGCGATGCCATGATCACAAGTTTGATGCCATCTCAGACGAAGATTATTATGCTCTCTATGGGATCTTTCGGAATACTCGGCAGCGGCGGCATGTCATCAATTCCCCGAACGTGTGGGGTCCTATTGTGGATGATCTATCCAGTCGCAAAAGCGAATTGATAAATCATGTTGCCTCATGGTGGTTAGAGGAGCTGTTGGAAAAAAAGTCGCTTAGACAGCTCGACGCTCAGCCGGTGTGGCCGATTGGGAAGGATTGGGACATCGCTAAGTGGATTCCGTATGGTCCGGGTCTTTACAGGCAGACTGACCTGAGCAAGCAGAAGTCTACTGCGGGACTCTATGACACCGGTGATTTGTTGTTTCGTGAGTTCTTGCCGCAGGGCATTCATTCGAATTCAGCCTCTTCTCATTTACCCGCCATTCTTGCCTCGCCCGAGTTCATTATCGAATCCGATTATATTAGTTTGTTGGTTAGCGGTGGAGGTCTCGCCTCTGCCCGGCTTGTCGTAGAGAATAACCAGTCTTATGCTGGAGGGGGGGATGGTCCCTTCGCTTTTGTTATTCCTCACTTAGACTATTCTGAGCCAACTTGGATAACCTTCCGCACAGATCATTGGAAGGGGTTGAATGCCTACGTTGAACTTGCAACCTTCGATGCGATTCTGAACCCTAAGCCGGATGTGTTTAATAGCAGTAATTCAGGCCCCCAGAATAGGCGTGAGGAGTTTGAGGCCTTGAAAGACGATCCAGATCCTGAGTCGTGGTTTAGCCTATACCGGATGGTTACACATGACTCCCTGCAGGGCTTGGAAAGCCGAAAATCTATCATGCGGGAACGGCTTGTTGCAGACGGGCGAGTTTTCGCTACCCCGATGTTACATAAAAAAAGTCAGGAGGCAGTAGTTGATTCAGCCGTCATACGAGATGCGGTTCATGCGTGGCATTCGGGCGAAATGAATAATATCCAAGCTTCAGTTTTACGAGATGCTCTAGATCAAGGGGTGCTATCCAATTCGATGAAAAAAGCACCTGGGTTGGTTAAAAAGGCAGCCGAGCAGTGGCGTGCTGGAAGCGAAAAACTCCCGACGTTTCGCTATGTGTCAGGAGTGGCCGATGCTGGAAACAAGCTTGGAGTTCCAGTGTTTCGAAGAGGATCCTATGCAGACTTAGGAGAAGAAGTTATTCCAGCGAGCTATTTGGAAGTTCTGGGCCTAGAAAAATTCAGTGAGGTTGCGCCATACCGGTTGCAGCTGGCGGATCAGGTTGCCGCTTCGGATAACCCACTGGCAGCCAGAGTTATGGTTAATCGTATTTGGCACGAGTTGTTCGGAATCGGTCTCGTTAGTTCTCTTAATAATTTTGGCAAGCTTGGAGACGTGCCATCTCATCCAGAGCTTTTAGACATGATGGCGTTATGGTTTCAGGACGGCGGTTGGGACCTGAAAGCTTTGGTTAAAGAGCTTGCCTTGACCCAGGCCTTCCAGCAAGCCTCGGGCATGAGTGACATGTCACTTGAAGTAGACCCTGACAATCGCCTTTTGTCTGCTTATTCAACTCGTCGCCTTGAGTCAGAGTGGATTGTAGATAGCCTCCGCCTGTCTAAAGGGATTCCATTCTCTTCTCTTGATGATACGGGTGTATTTCAGGCTGCAACGGTGAGTAACTTCTTCGAACGGCGAGGGATTGTTGATGGGAGAAAGGTGATGGACGCACGTAGAGTTCGATCTTTGTATGATCGTGTCGACCGACGATCTACTGATATCCGTGACCTTTTTGGACTATCGCGTCTGGCACAAGTTTCAGGCGCACGCGAGGTTGCCAACTTTCCATCCCAGGGGCTCGCGCAACTTAATGGGAATGAGTTCAACACTGCTGCAAGAAGCCTTGCCAAGAGGGCTTCAACATCCGTTCCTGACGGTGATCCTAAGAGCGTTGCTCAATTTCTCTCGCTTCAAACAGTAAATCGAAGTGCATCGGAGGAGGAAATGACAAGTGTTTCCGACTGGTTAAACGGATCAACGAGTAGCCAAGATTATGAGGATCTGGCTAAAGTATATCTGTTACGGCGTGATTTTCTTTTTCTACCATAACACAAGCTACATTGCATTATATGAACACTGACTACCCGATTTCCCAAACAGTAAAGAGCCGGAGAGCCATGCTCGCCCAGATGGCGGGAGGTCTAGGTGCTGTGGCAGCCCAGGCGGTTGCCTCAGATGGTAAGTCCCCTCACCACAAGCCTTCCGCCGATGCTGTGATATTCATCTATCTAGCCGGTGGGCTATCCCATGTAGATAGTTTCGACTATAAGCCGGAGTTAATTAAACGGCATGGGCAGCAGGTTGCGCTTGAAGCTACTTCCTTTCGTCAAAAAGGGGCGCCAAAGTTAGTGAAACCTCTGTGGGAATTTAAAAAGAGGGGAGAGTCTGGATTGTGGATGAGTGATTTATTTCCCAATCTGGCTGAGTGTGCTGACGACTTAACTATCGTTAGGTCTATGACAGCCAATTTTCCGGAGCATGCTCAGGCTAACCTATTTTTTCATTCGGGAATGGGTCTTCCGGGTTTTCCTTCCTTGGGATGTTGGGCTTCATACGGTTTAGGGAGCGAGAGTCAGGATCTACCGGGCTTCGTTGTATTAGACAATGGAGTAGCACCCCTGAATGGAGATCGAAATTTTTTGAGCGGGTATCTTCCTTCTAAGTATGACCCCAGTATTTGGCGTGCCTCAAGGAGCAACCTTTTGCCCAACTTGGAACCTGGAGTATCATCTCAGCGTCAAGAGAGACAGCTCGATTTGCTCAAGCGTTTTGATGGGCATTTGAGGAGAGAATTTGGTGGATTAAACGATCAAGTGGAAGGCTCTATTGCTGCCATGGAGCAGGCCTTCGTCATGCAGTCTGCTGTTCCGTCTGTCACGAACCTTGATGGGGAGACCTCCGCGACCCGTTCACTATATGGGATCGGCCATCAAGATGAAGCTATCTCGAGATTCGGTAAATCATGCCTTATGGCTCGCCGGTTAGTTGAAAAAGGAGTCCGGTTTGTTGAGCTGACAATGCCAAAAGGAGCACCTAGTCACTGGGATCAACATGTTCGACTACCAGGTCTGCATCAGCGCAATGCAGAATGCATAGATACCGGAATTTCTGGTTTGCTGAAAGACTTGAAATCACGAGGAATGCTAGATCGAACATTGGTTCTTATTGGCACTGAGTTTGGTCGAACCTCCTTTGCTCAGGGAGACATAACTGCGAGTGTTGGCCGTGATCACAACAACACAGCCTTTTCTGTAGTTATGGCCGGAGGGGGCGTTAAATCGGGGTATGCCCATGGAGAGACAGATGAGTTTGGTTCAAAGGTTGTTCGAGATGAGGTTCATGTTCATGATTTACACGCAACCATTCTTCATATACTTGGCTTGGACCATGAAGAGCTCACGTTCAGATTTGGGGGGCGAGACATGAGCCTAACGGATGTGCACGGACATGTGGTGAAAGATATATTAGCTTAATGAAGAGAGCGCTCTTTGATACATTTGATGAAAACCCAGAGCGAGCGGTAAATGCTTACGATATCTGAGATATGGAGGGATGATAATCTATGAATACTGTTTTAGTGAAAGAACCTGGCCGTCTTGAAATTTCACATGCTTCTGTGCCTGAGATAGGGCCTCACCAGGCCCTTGTGAAGACTGAAGTGGCCGCCATATGTAATAGCACTGATAGTAAGTTGATTAACGGGACGTTTCCAGGTATGGAGGATTCCTTTCCTTTTTCATTGGGGCATGAAAATGTGGGGACCGTGGTGGATACGGGTAGAAAAGTGAAAAACTTTAAGGTTGGAGATCGAGCAGTAGGGGGGCTGGTGCTAGAATTTGCGGAGAAGGAAATCCTAGCGGGGTGGGGCGGATTCTCTGAGTATGTCATCGTCAATGACTACCCTGCGTTGATTGAAGAAGGGGCGCAATACCGGGACGACTGTAAAGAGGTGTATGAGATTCAATGTCGAGTAGATGATGACATATCGCCGAGGGATGCGGTTATGCTATGCACTTGGCGAGAGGTGTTGGGCGCGTTCAAAGACTTTCACCTGCAGCCAGGGGATGATGTCCTTATCTATGGTGCTGGTCCGGTAGGATTGAGTTTCGTGAAGCTCGGAAGATTGTTTGGGTTAGGGTGGATTGGAATTGTAGACCGGAATGCTGATAAGCGAGCGAAGGCGATTTCCCTAGGTGCTGATAACGCTTTTGATCGTAATGATCCAGAGTTGGATTGTTTTGTAGCAGGGATAGGAAAGTTGGATGCCGTTATCGATGCCGTTGGTAGTCCCGAGTTAATTGATACAAACCTGCCATTCCTCAGGAAAGGGGGGGCGATCTGTGTCTACGGCGTATACTCTAAGGGGGGGCAGGTCTCGTTCTCGCCAGCGAAAATGGACTTCAACGCCAATATCTTCG
>JAHDIL010000151.1 GCA_020630835.1 Verrucomicrobiota bacterium | reverse complement strand
GCAAACGAGCGCGCCAGCTTGGCATGCGCACATTGCGCGAAGACGGCGTGCGCAAGGTTCTCTCAGGCATAACCACCCCGTCGGAAGTCCTTCGTGTCACCATGGGTGACTGAGCCACTTCCTCTTCTTCTTTTCTTTCACCTTCTTTCTTTCGTATTTATGAATCCTGACAGCGTTGTCGAACTACTCATCTCCCGAAGCCTTATGGATGAAGGGCTGCGGGATGTCTGCCTTTCAGGGGCCTATGAAACAGGGCGCGACATTGGTGTGATCCTAGAGGAGCAGGGCGTTATCAAGCGTGCTCAACTCCTGCAGCTCGTGGCCAACGACATTGGCGGCCAATATTACGATTTAGATGGCTTCTCTCCGGCAGAGCATCTCCTCGCAGTGATACCGGCGGGTCAGGCAAAGCTTTATCAGGCCGTGCCTATTCAGTTTTCGGATGAGGGGCTCGAGGTCGCCTTAGCAAACCCTCTAGACCCTCAAAATTTGGAGGAATTATCCTTCTCGCTAAATCAAAACATCATCCCCGCTGTAGCAGCATCGGAGCAAATAACCGAGATCATCGACCGCTGCTATTATGGCAAGGGGAAGGAAGCTGAGGGCGAAGGCGAAAGTGACGTCATGGCCTCACTGCGCGCTGAAGTCGCGAACCTCGGGAAAGAAGACCTCGAAGGCGAGGATAATGCCGCTCCGATTATTCGCTATGTCGACCTCGTGCTCTACCAAGCGATCAAAGAGAAGGCCTCCGACATCCACTTTGAGCCCTTTGAGTCGGACTTCAAGATCCGCTACCGTGTCGACGGGGCACTCTATGAGATGGCACCCCCGCCCCCTCATCTAAAGGATGCGATCACTTCTCGTGTCAAAGTCATGTCTGGCCTCAACATTGCAGAAACTCGACTTCCGCAGGATGGGCGCATAACCAAGGACATCAAAGGCCAAACTGTCGACATGCGGGTCTCTACCCTGCCAACGGCTTTTGGAGAGAGCGTGGTGCTGCGAGTCCTAGACCGCTCAAATGCAAACCTCGACCTGCCGGCGCTGCATCTGCCGGAGAATATTTACGAATACATTGAAGAAACCATCGAAAAACCGAATGGCATTTTCATCTGCACAGGTCCGACAGGAGCAGGTAAGACGACGACGCTATACGCCTGTCTTAGGCGCGTAAATACGGAGGACTCCAAGTTACTCACCGCAGAGGATCCAGTGGAATATGAGGTAGACGGTATCATGCAGGTGCCGATCCAGGAAAACATCGGCCTCACCTTCCAAAAAACCCTAAAAGCCTTCCTGCGTCAGGATCCTGACCGCATCCTCGTGGGTGAGATGCGTGACTTGGAAACCGCTCAGATTGCCATCCAAGCATCGCTAACTGGGCACCTGGTTTTCAGCACGCTCCACACGAACGACGCTCCGGGCGCCGTGACTCGTCTTATTGACATGGGTTGCGAGCCCTTCCTCGTGGCAGCCTCACTCGAGGGCGTGCTCGCTCAGCGTCTCCTGCGGAAAATCTGCCCCGACTGCAAAACGGGGTATCAGGCGACCTCAATGGTGCTGGAGCAGCTCGACCTCGACAGGGCCGACATCGGCGATCGTGAATTTTTCACTGGCACAGGCTGCGACTCCTGTAACGACACAGGTTACAAAGGGCGCCAAGGACTTTTCGAACTGCTCGATATGAACGAACCAGTGCGCGAGCTCATTACTCAGAAGGCCTCGTCCGTGGAACTCATGAAGAAAGCCAGAGAGCTAGGGATGACCACACTGCGCGAGGACGGCTTGCGCAATATCTTTTCAGGCGTCACCACTATCGAGGAAGTGCTGAAATATACGTAGTAACCGGATCCTACGCTGATCGCGGCGCCTTAACGCCCGCGATCATCTCGCCGCACTACTTCACCTTTTTCCAAGAGAGCAGCTTGTAGTGGTCAGCACCCGCCAAGGCGCTCTCTACTCGAGACCTCGAAACAGGCTTGGCATCTTTCAATGTCACCTCTAGCTGGTGAGCATTAGCCCCCTGTTTGACGATGCGAATCATCTCAACGCCCTTGATCTTAGCGATAGACTTGGCAATAGCTTTCTTGCACTGATTGCACTCAACGCCCGAAAGCTTCCCGCGATACACAGTCTCCTGAGCATGCGCTTCAGCACAAATGAGGAGTAGGAGCAAGCAAGCCAGACTGAGAAAAGGGCGAGAAATTGTCATTCCTCGTTTTTTTATTGCAAACCACTTGCATTAGCAAGCAGTTTCCCTACCCTCGCCACCTATGATGAGAAAACCTTATATTCTGCAGCTCACTGCAGCAATTGCCCTTGGTATAGGTAGCTTAGCTTCAGCGCAGGACGAATCCGATGTTTTCGAATTTCAGCCTGGAGCGTTTGACCCGATCACTGGCGAAGGAGCAAATATCGGCGGTTTCATCTTCCCCGAGGTTTTTGTTGTCGGTGCTGGAGGCGCCTTTGAACCTGGCGTCGAGCCTGAGTCTCTTGGTGTCAACGAGCATGACCCAAGACGTGAGTTTGGCATCCAAGCCATCGAGGCAGATTTTTTCATCAACGTAGACGACACACTGACCGGTCTCGTCAGTGTATCCTCTTTTCAATTAGAGGATGGGTGGGAGACCCTGCTCGAAGAGGCCTTCCTCCACTTCAAAGCAAACGAGGTCCTTTCCCTTGGCGGTGGCCAATTCTTCTCGCAATTCGGCTTTCAGAACTCTCGCCACCTCCACCAATGGGATTTCGTTAACCAAAATTTAGTGAATGGACGCATGCTCAACGAGGGCGAACTTATTGTCCAAGGTGGTGAGGCGATCCTAGATATTCCAAATGGCGGCGGTCTCATTACTATCGGTATTGGTAACACCGTCAGCCATGATCATGACCACGGACATGGCGATGACCATGATGATGATCACGATGATGACCATGACGATGATCACGATGATGATCACGACGATGACCATGACGACGATGAGCACGGACATGAAGGTCACGGGCACAGCCTTGAGGAAGCCAATTTCACTGAGAACGTTTTTTCCTTCAATTGGAAGAGACCGCTCCCGCTTTCGGAAGCCCTTACCGGCAACGTCGGGTTCATGACGGGTGAGAACGGGTTTGGCGAATCAACCTGGGTTTACACAGCGGGAATTGAGAAAATATGGAACGCCCACGACCACGGAAACGGTCCTGAATTCTGCGAAGGAGCGACCATGCTTCGGTCAGAAATCATCGGACGCACCATTGAAGTAGCAGAGGACGATGAGCGATTCAAAGCCAACGACGTCGGAGTGTCTACTACCCTGGCATTCGGGCTGACTGAGTCTACCACGCTTGCGTTTCGTCACGACTGGGTGTCGGAACTAGAGGAATTCGAGGTTGCTGAACGCCACCGCTTTTCACCGGCTATTACCACATTCCTTGACGATAACCAACGTATCAGAGCGCGTCTGCAATACGATTACATTCAGGACAACAGCCTGCCCACCGAGCATGCAGCATGGTTCCAGATTCAGATCCAGTGGGGCGGCGAAGGCGGAGTCCACAATCACTAAAACCGGCCACCCGCCTTTCCAAATACGCTTGAAAAAGGGAAGACTCATCCTCTTCCCTTTTTTTGCGTCTATCTCCGAGGCTCTAGGCCACTGGATCAGACAGACGCAATGCTCTCAAAGATGCCACCGCCCAATAACTTGTTGCCTTCATAGAAGGCACAAATCTGTCCAGGCGTGAGTGCCCGCATCGGCTTCTCAAACCGGAGCGCGACCGAGAGACCATCCTCCGACCACGTCGGCCGCACAGCGACAGCTTCGCTCCGGTATCTCGGTTGGGCTAACAAGTTCGTATAATCTCTTAGGGGCCGATTGATGCAGGATAGGCTGCCTACCGTGCATTGGTCAGCATACAGAAAGGGAGTATCCGGCCCATCAAAACCAACGACCAGCGCATTGTCTTCTGGCCTTTTTGCGACAACAACATAAGCTTTCCCGAAGGTGTTCGATGGCACCCCTAGCCCCTTCCGCTGGCCGAGCGTGTGCAGATGCAGCCCCTGATGCGAGCCTACCTCTTTCCCTTCCAGGTTTACAATAGGTCCAGGATTTTCCGGAATGTAGTGGGATAGGAAATCGGACATCTTTATATTGCCGATAAAGCATATCCCCTGGCTATCCTTTTTCTCTGCGACAGGCAGGCCTAGGCGCTTCGCCTCCTCGCGCACCTTGGGTTTGGGAATATGCCCCATGGGGAACCAAGCAGCCTGGGCTTGGCTTTGATCGATCAGAGACAGAAAGTAGCTCTGGTCCTTACCACTAGCGCCGCGAAACAAATCCGCCGCCCCAGAGTCGTCGGTTGTCTTCTTACAATAGTGACCAGTCGCTACATACTCGAACCCTTGCGCACGAGCAAATTCGAGAAAAATGCCGAACTTCATCTCGCGATTGCACATGACATCTGGATTGGGCGTGATCCCCTGCTCATATCCAGACAACAAATAATCGACAACCCTTTCTCGATAAACATCTTCAAGACTGAGGATACGAAACTCGATCCCCAAATGCTCGCACACAGCCCGTGCATCGACTATATCCTGCTCCCAAGGACAGTCGCCCGGCAGGTTCTCCTCGTTCGTCCAGTTTTTCATGTAGGCGCCCACCACCTCGTGCCCTTGTTCTAACAGCAATGCCGCAGCTACCCCGCTGTCCACACCGCCTGATACTCCTGTAAGAATTTTTGCCATTATCTCTATCGTCGCCCTGCTTATTCTCACATTCCGTATAAAATCTCAAGATTGACGCAAAGAAACGCGAATTTTCACTAAAGTAGGAGAATTCCTCCAAGAATTTCTGCTTTCCATCGTTGAAGTTCTTGAGAATGCGCTATCTTTCTTCTCTCCCGGAGAAATTGCACGCTTGTCAATAATAAGGCTTCCTTCATTATTTCGGTATCCCAACTCTCCCTTGCCCTTCCATGTTTTTCTCTTCAAAACGCTCACGGCTCTCGTTTATGGGAGCAATGATTGCTGTTGTATGCTGCTTCAGCTCTTCGGCCTTCGCGTTTCGCACTGTTGTGATCGACGCGGGACATGGGGGTCACGACTTGGGGGCGTCTGATTCCTATGTTTACGAAAAGCATATCAACCTAGACGTAGCTCGACGCCTGGACGTCCTCCTGAAGAGTCTAGGCTATAAAACGGTGATGGTGCGGAGCACTGATGTTTTTGTTCCTCTCTCCCAGCGTGCGGCGATCGCAAACCGCTACCGAGATGCCGTGTTTATTTCCGTTCATTTCAACAGTAGCTGGAAGTCTTCGGCTATCGGTATCGAAACCTACTACCACGCATCAAGTTCGATCAACTTCGCCCGCAGCGTCCATTCTCAGCTCATTCGGAACACCCGCGCCATCGATCGAGGTGTGAAGACGGCGAAGTTTATGGTGTTGAGAGAGTGCCGATTCTATCCTCGTTGAGGG
>JAHDIL010000150.1 GCA_020630835.1 Verrucomicrobiota bacterium | reverse complement strand
GTTCTTATAGCGCTAGAGATAAACGGCACTGTCGAGGTCGGGTGCGCTTACTTCCCAGGACTTGATGAAATGATCTCGGCTGCTAGCGGAGCGGGGTGCTGGTGGAACAATCGCAGGGCCCAAGTATCAAATGAAACGGATCTGAGCCGCGCCGTCTGCGCCCATATTGATACCGCCTATTTCGACAGTAATGGTAAGGGAGCTCCTTGGAAACGCCTTCAGCAAGCCACTTACTACAATGCGGGTTGGTGTGATGCCTACGGCTACCTGCTGGTCGCTACCGGACGGGCTGAGGTCATGCTCGATCCCGTCATGGCGGTATGGGATTGTGGCCCATTCCCCCCCATCTTGAAGGAAGCGGGAGGTTACTTCGGTGACTGGTCAGGAAATGAAGGCAACATCCATGGTGGCGAAGCCATGGCAACGACGCCAGCGCTGCTGCCGCAGGTATTGTCTCTGCTCAATGATAAAGTCTGAACGGTATGAAATGCTCTGTCCGCCTCGCTATCCTCCACACCTTTGCCGCTCTGTTGTTTGTCGTCTTCGCCTGGTTTCAGCGGAATGACATCGATCCCACCGTCTACTTCCGTCCCTCGAGTATCGACGCTACCCTATGGTTCCTGTTTTACTCGCTAATTGCGTTTCTCCTAGTCTTCGTGTGCTTTCGCCGCATCCCTCGCTGGCTCCTGGTCCTTTCGCTCTGCGCCTGCCTCGCCGAGATGATTATTACAGGACCAGGGTTGTTCGAAAATTTATTCGGAACGAAAGAATTCACCGTGACTCAAGTGAGCATGTCAGCTGAAGATCCGCGCGTAGAACTCACCCGCGAATTCCTCGGAGCTGTCATTGCGCGCCGTCACGTGGCTGACTTTTATTAATCGGCGTGTTCATCAAGAGCTTTCGCCCAATGCTTCGTCAACGCTTTAAACAAAAAGGGAGCTGCAGCCAGCAAACAAAACGCAATGCCAACTCTCAGACTGAGAATACCTCCCCATCCCTCTTTTTGCAGAGTCTCAAGACTCGGCAGTGCTGAACCCGCGTAGACATATAAGGCTGTCCCCGGGAGCATGCCCAACTGGCTCACCCAGGCGAAAGTAAAAACCCGAATCGGCAGCAATCCCATGAGCAGATTGATCACAAAAAACGGAACCACTGGCACGAGTCGCAAGGCGAATAGGTAAGACTTCCCATGCTCCTCCCAGTGTTCTAAGAATTTTTCTTTCCGCTTCAAAAATCGGCTCTCCAATGGAGCGCGAAAGAAATAGCGACTCGCCAGAAATGCGACTGAAGCACCAAGTGTGGAAGCGAAACTAACTCCTAGCACACCCCACCCCAAGCCAAAGAACCAGCCAGCTAGAAGGGTCAGAATCGCGGCACCGGGAATGGAAAAAGCAGCAACTAGGAAATAGACCAAGAAGAATAGAAACCAGGTCAACACTGGCCTGTGGTCGAGCAGGGCAAGAATGGACTGCTCCACACTGACCGCTTGATCGAGTGAAAGCTTGTCTTTATACAGATAGGAGCCCAAGCCTATGCCGAGGGCGAGAAGGAGACCGAGAACCCAGCGCTTGCGATCCCTTCCCTGTTGTTTTTCACTTTCTGACATAGCCGACTTCTTCACGCCTTTGCTACTCCTGTGGTGGCGAGGCTTCACGCACGAGAGATCCATTTTTTTCTGTCATCACAAGCACGCTGAACGCGACTATCGGAACATCACTCACCGTGTTCAGGCTCACGAAATCAAACTTACCCCGCAGGTCGGTGTAACCATCTTTATGAAAGAGAACCGTTCCATCTTTGTGTTTGGCATAAACTTTCACATAAGAACGAGGGAGTGGCAGATTCGTCTCTGCGTCAGACACGGAGAGGATGCCGTAGTTCTCAGAGAAAACGGCTCTCATAGAATGCGAGAAGAGAGCAACACTACTGCGCTGCCCGGCCCCCACAGCTTCGACTAAAACGTTACTTCCTTGATAAATGGAAGGCAGGGGAAAGGTGTAATCACCACCTCTAGGTTTAGCAAGATCGACACGGTTGCTCACGTTAGGACGTATAAAGCTGAATTGCGATGTCTCGCCTGCTACAAAAGGATTCTTTGAGAAAAGAAGCTCGAGGTCCATCTCATAAAAACGAATCTCAACCTCTTCAATATTCTGATAAGTCACCGTGAACTCTCCGCCGCTCTCCTGCAACTCGATGAACGGTGCCATGGCTGCTGCCTGCTCGTTTGTCTCAAGGGCACCACCCGCGGCATCGCCAACACCGGCAGGGTTCTGTATCTCCTGGATTTGTTGGTTCAAGGATGCAAACCGTTTCTTCCATGGATCCAGAGTAAAGTCAGCATAGGTTTCGGCAATCTTTGCTGAAGTCTCGACCTGGCCCGTGAGCAATCCTACGTATGCTCGCAGGTAGTCATGCTGAGGGTTCTCCCCTATCTCACTCGGTATGGCAGCTAAAGCGTCCAGAGCATCCTGCACGCGGTCCTGCAGCAAGAGATAGGTTGCGAGTTCCAGCCGATCGCTGTGAGTCAAGCTAGGCTGAAAGCTAATCATCTTCAGAAAACTGCGATATTGCCCATAAAACCGGTCATTCAGAATCGTTTCTTTTCCTCGTAGAGGATGAACACGAGCATTAATAATAGGCCCATACTCAAGGTGCTCATAGCGGCGTTGAGCGACCGGATTAAACTCGCCCCAACCAGTCTGAACGACGGGACCCGTCTCGGAGAGAAATCGTTTTTGGAGGAGTAGATACTCTTTCAGCCTCGGCAAATCCTGATAGAAGGTGGAGAACGCCCACACTATCTCCACAAAATACTGTCTCCGCTGAAGCAAGCCTATTAGAGACTCATAAAACTCTCTACTTTTCTTCAGACGCCATCGCACTCTTGCAAGATTGATTTCCTCCAAATTTACGCCTTCCAGGTAAGAGAGCACTTCTGCATTCGTAGCCTCTTTCGCAATCGTTACCCATGAATCTGAATCCGTGCCAGAGAGCTCATCGACTAACTCGAAAGAAAGGGGTTTCGCCTTTCCAAGGATACGGCTTTCCTCAAAAACCATAGATGGATAAATCGACACATCCGCATCGGGTTCGGATTTCGGGAAATAGAAAAACACTTCCCGTTCACTGACGCCAAAGGGGGCGATGGCAATAGGCAGCTGCGTGTTATCGGTAGACCCTCCTAGCGCCACACTGCCTCGCGGGATCTGGATAAAGAGATCTCCCGATAACATCTCACTTGTCGTGTTGGAAACAACGACATGGAGTCCGTATACAGCCCCCCTTAGCAACTCATCACTAACAAATTTTCGAGCGCCCAATCCATTGGCTCCCTGTTTCGAACGGTCGTCCGCACGAAAAACACGCTGACTAATAGCGAGGTTTGCCTCTACCTTTGTGGCCTCTACATAGGTATCATATGACAACCGTAGACGCTCCATCGCTTTTATCTCAAAGCCAGCACCTCCTGAATCCAACGCGAAATCCTGTTCCTCGAACGGGACATCCAAAAGCGCCAAGGCGATAATCGAGGCACTGGGGTCTCCGATGACAGCCGTGAACGCCTCGGTAAAAAACGGCTGATTCGTGTCAGCCGCGGCGAGATCACTCCAGAACGCATTCACACGAAAGCGGTCCTCTTGTAGTTGCGTTAGAGATTGGTGGAAGTAATACGAGTCAGCTAACTCGGATACCTCGCCCGGTGCCCGGTAAAGCACCTGCTGCGCGGCTTTTCGTCGCAGCTGTGCGTCGGTTGGCATGAGTGCTGAGGATTCGTCCGCAAACGCGAGTCCTTTCTTAGCAGGTGCCTCTTGGCCAGGAATAGGCTGAGACGTTACACGCATCTCTCTTTCCGGCACCAGATCAACTTCATCTAAACTTATTGCTCCGGGAGCAAAAAGATCAGACTTTGCAGACTCGCGTCGAGATGATGAGGCCCTGGAGAATGGCCGACCAATAACGTGTTCGTGTCTCAGCGTCGAAGGTAGCGATGCATAGTCCCGTTGCACGCGATCTAGGATTTCCCGACCTTTGTCCCCTCCTACCTTTTTCCCTAAGAGTATTCTCTCAAACACATTGAGAAATCGAAACTTCTCATACCTCAAGTAGGGCGCAAGATCCTCCCCAAGTAAGTAGTGGTCGAGGAAGGCCGGATACCGTTTGTGCCTAAGCCTGGCAAGAACAACCTCATCAAAGAACTTTCGGTCCCTTCGAGATAGGAAAAAGTCCAACTCATGAGAGGCATATTCTGAGTATAGCTCCATCCGTTCCGCTTCAGTAAGGCTGGGCCATTCGGTCAACCAGCGGAAACTCTCGAGCTCTAGATTAGCATCCCCGCTCTTTAGCGCTTTGAACAAATTTTTAACGCTGCCGTAGAGCTCAAGACTAAGATATTCTTCCTTCGTTAAGGATAGGCTTTCGCCCTTATCGATGATTGCCATCTTCCTGTTGGGCACCACATCGCCTGCCTCGGCATTAAGGTTCTCAAAAAAACCGCGCGGCACAATTTCCCAAGCGGTCCTCTGATCTTTCAGAAGTCCAAATGTTTCCAGAACATCCACTCCATGTATCGGTGAAAACGCAATCAGTTGGAGATGCTGCCCATCTTTCAAACTATCGACTGGAATGCGGAAGGTCTTCCCCTGCATGGTTGCTACAGCACTGCCAGCCCCGTCGCGGAAGACGTCATAGAAATTCTGCTCGGCTACACCGCCGAAAGGATCGATCGGGCGCTCCTGTGGAGCAACGGTTTCTCGCTCCTCCGTCGCGGGCTCGGGGGCGGGCTGATAATCCGTCCCCTCTTTGGCGCTGTCCAATGAGGTCTCCGTCTCGGATTTCTCAAAAGGAGAGATCAACATAGACGGCTTCTCTAACAAAGCCCCTGGAAACTTTTTCTTATTCTTGCGGTCAAGAATGTATCGGTATTCATCTCCGATGTCACGACCTGAGACATAAGCAGACTCATTAAGAGATCTAGTCAGGCTCGTCTTAGGCGATCCGTAGCCTACCTGAAAGGGATAGAGAGGTGAACCGAACGGCATTACATTGCGACTAGCAACATACAAAACAGCACTCGGGTCCTCGTTTTCCATATGAACGACGACTTCATCCCCTTCTAGGGAAACGCGTCGAATTTTTGTGGTGTGAGGTGAGGTTGCTTCGACGACACGCCCGCCTCCAATGATGAACCCGGAGGCATCGAGAGCGCCGTCCACAACCTGAATAGGAATTTGTTTGTGAAAGCTGCGCAGCCTCAAAAGATAGCGCCCTTCGGGCAACCCCTTTAGTTGGAGGCGTCGGTCCTTTAAGCTTATCTCCTTAGATAGATCACTAACAACCGTGTCACGGCTCATCTTATATAGGGCGAGGTCGTCTTTTGTCAGAACGCTGTCGCCTACTCCCGTAACCGGGAAGCTCGTGCTCTCGCCAGCTTGAAGGTGCAGGACATCAGGGAGCGGTGGGCGAAACTCTTTCAAATCCCA
>JAHDIL010000149.1:3501-5487 GCA_020630835.1 Verrucomicrobiota bacterium | reverse complement strand
GAGGCTGGCCTTCATCCGCTTCTTCGCGCGCCCCAGATGCTGGTGCACGGCACCTACTGCAAGCAGCGCAGGAATGGCGACTCGCTCGTGGTTCGTTCCGCGATCAGAGAGAATAACTGCCTCGGCTCCCTCATCGACGGCTTTTTCGGCATCGACACAAAGCTGTTCGATCGCCTTCTCCATACCCTCAGCTCCCGCAGCAACAGCCCACGTGGTGCAGAGGGTGACCGTAGGAAGCTGCTCCAAGCTCCTGACAGCCTTCAGCTGGTGCTCAAAGAGGAAGGGGCTCTCAAGGTGGACAACACGAGCGTGACCTGGCTCCTCGGTAAGAATGTTACGCTCAGGGCCGAGATCGGCTTCCAGTGACATGACCAGGAACTCACGAATCGGGTCGATTGGCGGGTTAGTCACCTGTGCAAAAAGCTGCTTAAAGTAGGTGTAGAGCAGCTTGGGCTTTGTCGAAAGGACAGAGAGTGCCGCATCATCTCCCATGGAGTAGACCGCTTCCATCCCGGTCTTGATCATGGGAATCAAAGAAAGGTCCAGCTCCTCCTCGGTGTAAGCATTAGCGACTTGGAGCTGTGAGCGGGTCAGCGGGTCAAAAGCAGGCTCTTCAGCCACCACGGGTGCGGGATCGACGACTTCATTGAACTCTGTCCTGTTCTCCCTCAGCCAATCCCCATAGGGCTGCTGCGTGGCGAGCCGCTGCTTAATATCGTCGTTAAAAATGACTTCGCCTGTCTCCATCTCGACGACGATCATCTCACCAGGTGCCAAGCGCCCTTTGGATTCGATCTCGTCATCAGGGAGATAGCAAGTCCCTACCTCAGAGCCAAGGGAGAAGATCCCATCAGTGGTGATCTTGTAGCGCGCCGGGCGCAATCCGTTGCGATCCAGTGAACAGCAAACCGTTTTGCCATCGGTGAAAGCGAGACCAGCAGGGCCATCCCATGGTTCTGCGAAACAGCTGTGGTATTTGTAGAAATCCTGCACCTCTTTCGATGAGAAGGGATCTATCCGCCACGCGGGTGGCACAAGCATAGACATCGCGTGCGGAAGCGAACGCCCGGACAGCACAAGTAGCTCTAGAGCCGCATCGAGACTCGCTGAATCGGACCCATCGGGATCGATGATGTGGTGGAGGTGGTTCAGCTCGTCCCCCCAGATATCGCTCTCGAACTGGCCAATCCGAGAGTTAAGCCAGTTGCGATTCCCGCGCACTGTATTGATCTCGCCATTGTGGCAGAGCATGCGAAAAGGATGAGCAAGAGCCCAAGTTGGAAACGTATTCGTCGAGAACCGCTGGTGGTAGAGACAGACACCCGTTTCGTAGTTTTCATCCTTGAGATCACTGTAGAATTCCTCAAGGGCGGAAGCTACAAGGAAGCCCTTGTAGCTAACTAGACGATGACTGAGCGAGGGTATATAGAAGTCGTCAATCTTCTCGTCGGCAACTTTGTCTTCGATCTCCCGGCGACAGAGGAACAACTGACGCTCGTATTCATCGTCGCTGAGTCCCTCCGGGCGCTGGAGAAGAAGCTGCACGATCACCGGCATGGTATCGATAGCTTGCTGACCGAGAGCCTCTGGGATGGTCGGCACCTCGCGCCACCCAATGATCCCCATATTGCGGGCGCGACAAACGCCCTCAGCGATTACTTTAGCCTTGGCTGCATTATCCGAGCTTTCGCGGGGTAGGAAGAACACCCCGACACCCAGCTCATTTTCATTCGCGAGAGAGCGGCCCATCGCCTCAGCAGCTGGGAGCAAAATCTTGTAGGGCAGGTTCGTAGTGACTCCAGCACCATCACCTGTCTTGCCGTCAGCATTGACTGCCCCACGGTGAGTGACATTGCAAACAGAGTCCAGCCCCAAGCGCAGAACGCGATGAGAGCGTTCGCCGCGCACGTGGGCGACGACGCCGAATCCACAGGCATCGCGTTCAACATCTTTCACGTGAAGGGACTCCTCGACTTCTGGATAAGT
>JAHDIL010000149.1:2704-3491 GCA_020630835.1 Verrucomicrobiota bacterium | reverse complement strand
CATGTTTTTCTAAATTTAGGTAAAAGGAAGCCACGAGGGCTGTAGCAAAAGCTGAAATCAGCTCTTTCCGCCTTAAATCTGTCTTGACCTCTACGAAGCCTTATCAAAAAGAGACGGCTCCCGACAGAATCGCGCGGTTTTCGGCTTTTTTGCCAAACAAAGATGCGTCAAAAACGCACAAACCTATAGGGACGGGGACTCTAGTCAGAAAGCTCTCCAAGTCAAATTTTCAAGCAGGGAACGGGCCAAATGCGAACAACACATTCCGATGCAAAAAAAGCCTCAGCCCGATCCTACTTAAAGATGGCGTCGATCCCCATCGCGCTTTTCCTCGCCAACTTTGGAATCATCTTGGGGCGCGATCGCTTAAGGAAGAAATAAGCGAAGGAAAGCAGGCGCATCCCAACAATTTTTTCGCCAAAACGATAGGCGGGAGCCTGGCGCACGAGATACTTAAGAGACCAGGCGATGAAACGATTGTTAATCTTCGTGCGATTGAAATCCAGAGCCACAGTGTAACGCACCCGAGTGTTACGAGGATAGCGCTTCTTATAGGCCTTTTTAGCTGCTATGAGCTCATTGCGAATCCGCTCATCGAACGGGCGGAAGAAATACTCCCTGGCGAGAGCAAGAATACCAAAGGTGTATTCCATATACTCGATATCCCCCTCCGGCAGGTCACACTGCAAAGCTAGCTGACGCATGCGCCGAATTTTGGCCATCGCCACCTGACCAGATCGGATACAGCACTCTCCCTCCTTGACGAAATGAGAGAGAAACCGTTTCA
>JAHDIL010000149.1:0-2694 GCA_020630835.1 Verrucomicrobiota bacterium | reverse complement strand
GCCGCGCATAGTCGGGGGTGTAGTAGAGCTCACGCACCACCTCCTCGGAGAGGCGCAGCAGCTCAAGAAGGTCCATTTTATCGCAATCCAGCGGCAAACGAGCCACTGCCTCCTCTACCCTCTCACCATAGCGGAACATGCGGATGGCCACGAAAGTATTGATCTCCGTCCAAATGGCGTCCCTATCTACGAACGCAAGACGACGAAATGGAGTCCACCCTCCGGTCTGGCACCAGACGGACATCCCTATGAGATTCGGCACATGCCGCATGTCGCAGGCGAGCTGCTCATAATCCCCCCCGATAAAGCTCGGAAACTCTCCACAGCCTTCATACTCGCGCCGAGTCTGCAGTTCGACAACTTTCGGAAGGCTCGATACGAAGAAATTCCGGTTAAGCGAGAGATAGCGAAAGAAGTCAGACTCGCCATGCTTCATGGAAAGCACCAGGGCTGGACTGTCGATACCTTCAACCGTTTTCTCCAGTGTGGCATGGTGCCAGATCAGATCGCCTACCCCGTGGGCGCCGACCGTCCACGTGCGAAACACGCAGCGTCGTTCGAAACGCTCAAAAACGGGTAATAACTCTTTTAGCCAGCGATTGACCATAGCGGGACTCTTCAGCACCAGCTCGCTGCGAAAGAGCTCCTGAATATCCACGCCGTCACTTTCTCCAATCCGCAGGATGACGCCGCCGACATTGGGAAATTCCTGAAAAAGGTTTTCCAGCAGTTCTTTGGCGAAGTCGAGCTGCTTTTTTTCATTCCCACCAATTTTCTCTCGCAGCGCGGGGGTAAAGGTCATGAGGTCCATCGTCAAATAGACATCCAACCCTTCCTCTTGAGCGCGACGAAAAAGCTCACGAAACGCTTTACCATTGCGGTCGATCTGATGCTGAGCTTCCGCTTCGTAGGCGGTATGAGGAGCCAAATGAGGGACGTCATCCAGCGTGATCGTATTAAACCCGATCTGCGCGACGTTTTCGCAGAACACACCAAAATCCGTCTGGATAGCCTCCTGCGCCGCCTCAAAAGCATCATCATCGAGCTGCTCGAGATATTGCCACGGCAGCTTCGACCAGTTAATACGATGCTTTCGATACCCTGGGAAAAAAGGCCCAATGGCATCGATCAGGTAAATTGGCGGTATGGCTTTGGATTTCACAGGAAAAAAGCTGCGTAGCAGGCGCAGCAGGGGATAAGTAACAGAACGAGACGTAAGACAAAAGCAAGGGCGAAGAAGGGGCCTAATTCATGTGGCCCAGGTAAGAGCAAGTCACACCTGCCCATATTCTCCGCAGACGGTCTGATTTCTGATCGCGTCGCTCAATGCTATCTGCGCTATCAGCCCAACTTCACCACTGAGCAGGGGATGCACAGAAAAGCTCTCATCTTCAATGACTCTGAGAAAGTGCTCACTCGCTGTCCCAAACCCGTTTCCCGGCTGATGGATACTTTGCTGCGTCCCATGCGGGTCGCTCGCTGAAGCGAGAAATAGACGCCCATCATGATACGGCTCGGCAACGAGGGTTCCATGTTCTCCGTAGAAGCTTGCTCGATAGGCTGTCATCTCATCCTGCTGCGTCCAACTCGCCTCTGCGATGGCGACAGCACTTTCATATCTCATGGTTAGGACCGCGTTATCTTCCCCATCAAGGTCAGGTATCAACCCGCTGCGGAAGGCATGCCCTTGAGTGCTATCAGGTTGCCCGAGTATCGCTCCGGCGAGCGCTGCCCCATAGCAGCAATAATCCATCAGCGCTGCCCCACCATTCCGCTTAGAATCGTAAAGCCAGTCCACGAAGGCGTCCGAACAACCAACGTTTTTAGGGCCTCGGTGACCAGCGCGATAGTGAACCTTATGCACGCGCCCCAAATCGCCTCTAGCGATTCGCCGCAAGGCTTCTTGCAAGGGCGGCCACCAATAAAATGGCCAATTGATCATAAGCGCAGCGCCAGACTCATGGGAAGCTCGCAGCATGTTCTCCGCCGCCTCTGAAGAGGCGGCCATCGGCTTCTCTATAAGGCATGGCACGCCCTCGCGCAGAGCGGCCGCCGCCCATTCACCACTTTGCCTATTGTCACCAAAGATGAAAAGTGCCTCGACGTCTCTGGTAGTATAGGTCTCTTCAGGCGTTGTTGCTATCGATGCCTCAGGACACATACTCTGCAGGCGCTGACGGCAATGCTCACTCTCGTCATACGCCATCACAATGTCCGCCCGGCCCGTCCGCAGCAATTCATCAAGATTCCCCCAAACATGGTCATGGCTGAGTCCACACACTCCGACCCGCAATTTCTCTTTTTCCATTTTTCTTCGAAAGAATGTTTCGGGCTACCACGTAAACGGTAATTCCTATATTCTCGGCGGAGTCTAAATCCGTCGCTTTTGTTTCCCTATCCTGCCACCTTTGACTATGATTACCACTATGGAACCTGACGAAATAGCCCGCCCGCAGAAAGTCAGCGAAGCGAAACGCACGGACCTGCCTCGGGATTATGCAGCTACTCGAAAGAGCCTTATTGAAAAACTGAGCAACTGGGAAGACCAACGCACTTGGGACGAGTTCTACCAAACCTACTGGAAACTAATCTACAGCGTCGCCTCAAAGTCAGGCTTAGCACAAGATGAAGCCTTCCGTCCAAGAGACTATTCTCTCAGTCGCAAAACAATGGAAGCGCGGTCAAAGCTACGAC
>JAHDIL010000148.1 GCA_020630835.1 Verrucomicrobiota bacterium | reverse complement strand
GTGCTTCTCCAGCATGTTTCTGTCGCGTTCAGAAAGTTCCTGTGACAATCGTGACAGTTGCTCGCGCACATGACCAACCACACCACCCATATTTTCGCGATCCTGAATCTGCCCGTAGAGACGCTCCATCATCACCTTAGGATCAGAGATGGGCGCTACTGGCTGGTTCGCCCCTGCGTAGCACATACGAGTCCACGGGTCAGCACGATTAGGAACAGCGACCCCGAATTCTAAAGAGCCAAACTGAGTCCGAGTCGCTACCTCAGACTGAAAAACACTCTTCAACTCCTGATCCAGTGATATACCACCGGCCCAGCCAGCCGGCACACCTCCACCACCCTGAATGTTGCCGGGAAGCAACTCAGTGCCCGTAAGTAAACAACTCATCCCACGCATGTGATTATCACCATCGCCACGGAGTCTATTGCAGACTCCTCGAACCGGAGCGATGCGATCCTTCCACGACTCCAGAGGCTTCAAGATGCGCTTAAGTTTCATGTCCCCACTCTGATTAGCCACTTGTTCTGGCCAGAACTCTTCGGGGACCGTCCCATTCGGAGTGAACACAAAAATCACCCTTTTGGCCTCGGCCTTCGACGCAGCCTGTAAGCTAGGCAAACCCGCTAAGAAAGGCAACGCAGCCGAACTCGATGCAAGAGTGTTGAGAAAGTGACGTCGATCTACAAATGGTTCCTTCATAGCATTTAGTTAGGGTTTAAACTGGACAAGGCAATCTCGATATAGAGATCACGAATATGGAAATTTTTATTCGTAAACGAAGTTACGAGTCGATCATGGTTCCCGCTCCCGTAGGCAGCAATAGGCTGCTTTACGACGTAGTTAAACAACTGGCGCACGAAAGCTCTATGCGCCTGCGGAGACTCCGCGGCATAGCGAGCGACATCTCTGGGTTCTCTAATCGAAACACGCGTGCCATCATCGAGAGCCAGCACGCTATCATCATTCACCGCCACCGAACCTCCTAAGGTATTCCTAGAAGCCCCTATTGCATCAAAAGACTCGAGACTAAATCCGAGAGGATTGATCATAGAATGACAAGCCATGCATGATTTGGATTTGGTAATTTCGGTAACCTTCTCCCGCATAGTCAGATCATCCGGGAAATCGTGCCCTGTAAATTCGATTGCCTCAGGTGGCGGCTTTAACGGAAGCCCCACGATATTACGTGTCAAAAATACACCACGATGAATAGGAGATGTTTCATTATGATACGCGAGAGAGGCGAGCATAAACGGATGCGTGATAACCCCTGCTCTTTTCGTTCCTGGCATACGTTTTTTCACAAAGTGCCAGGGCAGTCCGTCCATGCCATAAATGTCACCCAATGTCCTATTGAGGTAGACCTCTTCTGACAGCAATAGATCCTTAAAGTTTGAGGAGGGAGACTGAACCGTGTCGTCGACAAACAACATTAGCGATGTTCGGAGATCAAAGAAGATGCTTTCGTCAAAAGTAGGAAAGAGGGACTCATCTTTCGTCACTTCCGAGTGAGCCTCGATCTCCAGCCATTGGTAGAAGAATTCCCTAAGCTTTAGGTTGGCCCTTCCATCTGCCATCATTTGCTGAGCGCGACTCCTTTGTTGGTCCTTTTTCAAAAGCTGGCCCGACTGGGCAGCTTTCCATAGGCGAGAATCGGGCATCGAGTCCCAAAGCGATAGGGCTAGGGCCGACGCTTTTGCGAAAGGTGAGCCAGGGTCGGGATTCGCCAGTTGAGGATACAGAAATTGAGGGGAGGTCAGAGAATTCAATACAACGCGACGCACGGCATCCTCCTCGAGACGACCATCAGCAAAATGGATTTCCACCAGGTTCTGCCTTTCATCTCCTGAGAGAGGACGCCGGAAGGCTCGCTCCGCAAACTGATGGGCGAATGCTCGAACCTTCGCAGAACGATCGGGCTGATCGGCTTTAGTCCTAGCCATTCGATTTAGGTTGTCTATCACCCAGTCTGCCGCCTCATAAGCCACTGCGTTGACGGCATCTAACCAGACGCGCGATACGGTGGCACCCCGCTCGTAGCCCTGACTGCGGTCGTCTGCAGGCATTACTCGTGATGTGCTGAAACGCATGGGCACTCGCTGCACTCCGAGATACTTTGATGGCACAATCTCACGCCGCTGGTTTGGTGGTCGCCATTGAAATTCGATGAAACTCAATGGCTCATTTTGCTTAAAGAATTGCAAGGAGACTGGATAGCGCCGCCCACCGATCAAATAGGCTTTAGCACGCACCTCCCTGATTTCATTTCCCGGAGCAACCCAACCGTCAAGCAAGGGAGTTTCCTTATGATCAAGCTCGTTAAGGAATAGGCGCACCCCGTTTCTTGTGCGAACGACAAACTCGTATTCACCAGTCTCTGGTGCGTAGAGAGCCCCTGACCAGTCGACACGAAACCCCGTCATGCCATCCTCAATAGCCATACCCTCCGGCGGCTGAGGGAGTCTATCACCAAAATCAAAACGCACTCTCGCGTCTGTGCGTTGGAAATTCTGTCGGTTAACGTCTTTTTGCCCTGCTTTCTTACGATCATTAAGCGAGTAGTTCGCTCTTAGACCCCGCTCTATCGGCAACGCAGGATTTTCGTCGCCTTGAAACCCGACTAGCAAATCTGAAACAGAATAGAGAAATTGATCGCTGGTCAATCGAGTGAGATCGGGGTGCACACTTTGCTTAGCGGCTCGGGCAGATTCAGAATAGAAGGCTTGATAGATGTATTCAGCCACGAGCCTAGCATCCTTTCCTACGACGAGGTCCTCTTCGTCTTCTGGCATAGTCCGCTCAATCCGGCCTGCCAGCGAGTCCAGAGAAAGGGTCCCATGGAGAGGGTCAACTTCGGGAAAATCTGGACTACCGCCCCCCTTGTCACCGTGACAGTTCGTGCAATGCTTCTGATAAATGGCTTTCCCGGGATGACTGCTCAGATCATCCCCAGCAACCAGGCCAGTGGAGCCGGCGAGAAAAAGGGTAACAAAAAACACAAAATAGCCTTGCTCTGCGCCGAATGGGAGCCCTTTCTCCATCGGATAAGATCGCCTCATTTCCACTTTCTGCCCCATAGGATTGAGGCGGGAAGATGCCACATTCAGCTAGCGCGACTGCGCCATGAACAGCTTGGCGAGCTATAACGAAAGACCACGGAGAGGCAGAACTCATCCGACGAAAAGCCTAGGCAGGCTTAGGTCATATTGTAAGGGTCTACATCAATAGCTACATGCACATCCTCAGGAAAGGTTAGCTTACTCATTACCTCCCGAACAGGTCCTGTTAGCTCTTTCGCGGTGCGAGCTTTGAGCAAGAGCTGGAAGCGCCACTGGTCGTGAGACTTAACGAGCGGTGAAGGCAATGGCTCGGTCAGGAAAATGTGAGACTCATCAGCAAGGCGCTGTTTCAGTTTCTTATGGATAGCCTCCAAACAGAACTGAGCACGTTCCTGGTGAGTCGACCTTGCGGTAATCAATAGCAAATGAATAAAGGGAGGGTGCTGAAACTGCTGCCGCATGAACAGCTCCTGCTCAGCAAAGCCTTCAAAGTCGTGGTGTCTCGAAAATTGGATGGACGGATGGTGCGGCGTATAGGTCTGCACGATGACTTCTCCAGCTAAATCACCCCGGCCAGCACGGCCGGCAACCTGCGTCAGGAGTTGAAAAGTCCGCTCTCCAGCTCGGAGGTCTGGGATGTGTAGCCCTGTGTCAGCATTAAGAACACCCACGAGCGTTACATTAGGGAAGTGAAGTCCCTTAGCGATCATTTGCGTCCCAATAAGAAGATCGATCTTTTTTGCACGAAAGGCATCCAACGTGTCCTCCAGTTGGTTTTTCCGCCTGATGGTATCGGTATCGACACGGGCAATACGAGCCTTGTCGAAAGCCTGCCTTGCCATCTCCTCTACCCTCTCAGTCCCGAAGCCTGAATTTACGATCGAAGCTGAGCCACACTCAGGGCATTTCCGAGGTGGCAGCTGCCGCGCCCCGCATATATGACAAATCAACGCATCGTCTTTCTGATGAAAGGTTAGCGTCGTCGAGCAACTGCGACAATTTGCTACGTAACCACAGTCTGGGCAGAGAATATTTTTGGCGAAGCCTCGGCGGTTCAAAAAGAGAATCGTCTGCTCGCCCTCGGCTAGGCGCTCCTGAACGGCATCGCGTAGCTTGGAAGAAAAGATGGTAAGCCCCTTCTGCTTGCGACTTTCCAACTTCATATCGATGACACGAATAAGAGGTAGCTGGCGGTCATCGATACGCTGCCGCATGGTAGCCAACTGGTATTTGCCGGAATCCGCATTCTGCCAGGATTCTAGAGAAGGCGTGGCACTGCCCAAAACAACCGGGCAGCTCTCTAGATGACCACGGACAACAGCGATATCGCGCGCCTGATAACGGGGAACTTTGTCCTGCTTGTATGAGTTCTCGTGCTCCTCATCGACAACGATCAGCCCCAAGTTTGCTACCGGAGAAAAGATGGCGCTACGCGCTCCAATAACGATTTGTGCACGTTGGTCGAGGACTTTCCGCCACTCATCACTTCGCTCTCCATCAGATAAATGACTGTGAAGAATCGCCACTTTGTTCTGGATATGAGCAAAACGTTGCTTAAAACGATTCGACGTCTGCGGCGTCAGAGAAATCTCAGGCACCAGCACGATGGCCCCCTTTCCGTCATCCACCGCTTTTTCGATAGCTTGCAGGTAGACTTCCGTTTTGCCACTCCCGGTGACTCCATAGAGCAGAATAGGCCTCGCCGTTTCCCCTTCGGCAAAGGCTTGTCTCGCCTTTTCGATCTGGTCGAGAGCCACGCGCTGTTCCTCGTTCAATGCGAGGTTTTTTGTCTGCACAAACTCCTTTCCCGCTGAGGGGTCACGCTCGATATGAGCCTCCGTGATAACCACCAGCCCTTTCTTTTCCGCTCCTTTCACAACTGCTCTCGTAATCCCGTGACGGGCTTCAAGCTCAGAGACGAGCAGAACTTCTGCTTCAAACAATACATCCAATAACTGCTGCTGCTTCGCGCTCGGTTTCCCATCTTTGCTTGAAGACACATCTTCCCAGTCGCTGCGCAAGCGAACCGCTTGCTGAGTTTTTCGATGATCCTTTTCCCCGCGAGAAGCCGAGGGGATCATGACACGAATCGCCGCCTCTAGTGGAGCCATATAGTAACTGGACATCCACCGCGCCAGCTGCATAAGACCAGGGGTGAGATAGGCTCGGTCACCCACACGCGAATGAATCGGCTTCAGCGCGTAGTCTTGTTCATCTTCATGATCAGATTCTGCCTTTACCGACACTACCGTGCCGAGGGCAAGCCGACCTCTCAGGGGGACTCGCACCCGCATGCCCGCCTCGATCTGCATACCATCGGGGACGGCATAGGAGAACGAAAGATCCTGAGAAGATCCATCTATCAGCACTTGCGCAGAGGTTTCTTGAAAATCGAAAAGGGAGAGCGTCCCCATAAGATAGAAGCAAGATCCAACTTGGA
>JAHDIL010000147.1 GCA_020630835.1 Verrucomicrobiota bacterium | reverse complement strand
GGGGTCACCACTAGTGGCGATGTGCTCCATATGATTCTCAGCACTGCGCCGAATGGTGTTCTCCAGCGGTTTCGTTTCGAGATCTCGCAACTGGTAGGCATGCTCTTCTAGATAATAGAAAAATTCTGCGTCCCGGATGAGGGCTACTTTAATCGCCTCGATAATTCCATCACGGCAGGCTCGCTCTGGCAAGCTGCGAAGAAAGGTCAGATCATTCACGATCGCAAAAGGCACGGTAAAAGTGCCTACCCAATTTTTTTTGTTGAAGTAATTCACAGCCGTCTTTACCCCAACACCTCCATCCCCCTGACACAGGGTGGTCGTCGGCATACGGATCAGACGCACACCTCGGTGGGCCGTTGCAGTGGCAAAGCCAGCAAGATCGATGAATGCTCCGCCGCCAATAGCTACGACGAATGAATGGCGACAGATTTTGAAAAACTCAACAGTCTGCCAGATTTTTTCCACCAGCGGCCAGTCGTTTTTGCAGGATTCCCCGCCAGGCAGTAGCAGCGGCTCAGCTACCAGATCCAGGGTATCTTCATGGGTAGAAAAGTATTCCTGCACGTCGTGCAGAAGCTCTGGATTAGCAGAAGCCACGCCTTTATCGAGGAGCACAAGCACCTTTGAAACTTTCCCCAAACCCGCTTCTCCAGCTATCAGGTCTCGCAGAGTATGATTACTGGTTGCGAAAGCTTCGTGGGTAAAAGCTACGCGGTGATCAAAGGTTATAGAAATGGGCTTCTGTATCATCGTGAAGACAAATTACGAGAGGATCTAGTCCTTGGCCAGTGCGCGATTACGGGCGGTCTTCTGCAAAGAGACGCCTCCTTTACCTACTTCACGTCGAGCTCAGGCCAATCGCCTCAGATCCCCTACTCGCTCGGTGTCACCATATTCGTCCAAACGCTCAAGAAGAGGCATGAGAATGCGACGACTTGTTCCCGTTTCCTTGCGCAATTCGCTTGCTGTAGCCTCTCCATGCTCTAACAGGTAGGACAAAATTTGCTCACGAATAACCTGAAAGCCAGCTACTGAGATCACAGTCTTCGAGTCAAGATCGATCACCAATCCGCTGTTTACTAAAAATCGAAGCGCCTTCTCCTCGTCAGAATTCGTCGCCGTATCCTTTTTGTTTGGAGGGTTGATGAGGTCTGATTCTACACGCTGCTGGACTTTTCGCCCAGCTCTCTGCAGAGCATCAGGTAGCTTCGGTTCGTGATCAGAATGGCGAATGGCTGGCCCAGCCTTAACAAAATCAGAGGCCAAGAGACCTTTCAAAAGCAGGTCGAAAAATTTTTCGCTAGGCAATTTCTTCGCCATAATCTCTTTCAGCTTCTTGAGCGGGAGCCCCAGCTCATCGGGATGACCCTCATGATGGGAGCAAACAAGCTCGCCTGCCTCCTGCGACTTTTCATCCCACCACGGTTTCCAAAAAACCCATTCCCCTATCTTCACGAAGGAACCAGCATGTTCACCCGCCTGAATCGCCACATCTATATCAGCGGCTGAAAATGGCGCTTTCTGCAGGAGATTCGTTCTGTGCACAGCGAGATCGCGCTCTAATTGCGTGCGGATCGCTACCCCGATGTCATATGGCGCCACGGCACGCGCCTTAAGTAAGCGCTCCTGGAACGCCTTGCGAAAGGCGCGCCGATTGGCATCCGCGTCCAACACAATACCTCCCGCTAGGGTAGAACCCAATGACGCGTCTCGGAGCACAAAATGATCGCCAATCCACACGGACACCGGCTCCGAAAAACGCAATTCGGCCAAAACTTCTCCTCCAGGCTCTAAACGGCGCATTCCTCTCAAGTGCAATCTCGCCGCTTGGCCAGAGCTCCCATGGTGGAACATGACCTCTCGCCCTGTCTTAAGCGGATTTACTGATTGTTTGATCCCACGGATGGCACGGGCGCTTTTCTGTAAGAGCACGTCGATAACCAGCGCTTCGTCAACCGACTTGAAGGCTGTAATGATGTCGCCACGTCCTACACCATCGCGCATGTTTAACTTACCATCTCGCACGGAAACTTGATTAAGATTCAACGCGCACCGATTTCCTGGCCCCAATTTTTCCTGCTGACTGCCATGAGCCTGAATCTTGCGCACCTGTGCTTCCAAGCCTTTTGGCTGCACGGTCAGCTTCTGCCCCATTTCGATTGAACCATTGATGAGCGTGCCAGTTACAACGGTCCCCGCCCCTTTTACGGTAAACGCTCGATCTACCGAAAGTCGTGGTTTACCCAAATCCTGGCGCTCGGGAGCCTGCCTCAATTGCTCACAAACTGCGGCACGCAACAACTCAAGCCCCTCACCTGTATGAGATGATACAGGTATTATATCGATACCCTGCCACGGGCCTCCAGCTAAGTTTTCACGAATGTCTTCCACTGCTAGTTCAGGATCGTCGGCAATGTCGATCTTTGTGAGGGCAATGACAGCCCTTCGAATACCCAGATAGTTTAGTATTTGATAATGCTCCTCAGTCTGCGGCATCCAGCCATCATCGGCCGCTACCACAAAGAGAGCCAGATCGAGAGCACTCACTCCTGCGACCATATTTTTCACAAAGTCAGAGTGCCCGGGCACATCAATGAGCCCCAGATGAAACGCCTCACCTGCATCCTCCAGACTGAGCTGCGCGAAGCCCAGTTCAATAGTCATGCCACGCCTCTTCTCCTCAGGAAGTCGATCAGGGTTAACACCGGATAGTGCCTGAATGAGCGAGCTTTTTCCGTGGTCGATGTGACCAGCGGTTCCGACAATAAAAGGACGAGACATAGGAGAGGTGAAAAGCGTTTCGACCGGCACTAAACGCCAGCTTGTGCCTGCCGCAAGCGGCTACGGAGAATCCCCGTCAGCAAATCAGCCATCCAAATGAGAGAAGCTGACAAGAGAACGTAAAAGATCATCTCGTCCCAGAAAAACCCCTTCGCCAACATGATTAATTTCCCGAGAGTTAGGAGCCCTAGCATCCCTAACACCGTGGCATCCTTCACGCAAGTCTCCCACCGATAGAAGAAGAACACTAGCAGCCGATTGAAGAGTTCAGGTAAGAGGACGGTAGTAAAAACACCGATCCTGCCCGCTCCAGCCAAGCGAGCCTGACGTGCTGCGGACATGTCAGCATTTTCCAAAACCTCCCCCCAGAGCCGGCCAAGAATCCCGAAATTATGAATGGCAAGAGCGAGAATAAGCGGCCAAACCTGCGGACCGAGGAGCGATAGCAGGAGAAACGCTAACAGGTATTCGGGGATCGCCCTTGCCAGGACATGAGCGCCGCGTATGCAAGTCCCAATAACACCGACACCCATATCGAAGATCCTTTGACCCTGCCCCCCGAAGATACCCAAACTATCGCGAGCTGCCAGTCGGCGACTAGAGCAAAGAAGCGTGGGCAATACCACTACAGCGGCAATGAGGATGGCCATGAGAGAGATAGCGAACGTGTTCCCCATAGCTTCCCACCCACCGGAGTTCATCAGCTCTAGAGCCCAACTAGGGACAGAGTCCCACCCCTCGCCTCGACGAGCTGGGCCTGGCTGGAGATCTGCCACGAAATTCCAGAAATTTCGCCAACGTTGCTCATGACTGAGGCGCCCGAGAAGTGGCCCAGACGCTAGCCAGGCCCAGATGATGAGCCCCAGAACAACAAAGCAACTTAGCCGCAATAGAATCGAGCGCGGTCGCTGACGTCGCAGCTCCGTAATGCGAGGTGTCTGAGGGGATACTTCAGTCATCTGTTCGTTAAAAATCCACCAAAAGGCGGGTTCCAGACTACCGCAAGACATAAGGCGCCTTTCCAATATCAAATCCCTGTTGGAAAAGCGATTTTCCTGCGCTAGTGTCCGGCCCTTTTCACCCCATAACAGACCGATGATTGAAGAACTCGATGCCATCCAAAGTGAAGCCCTGATCGCAGTTAGCACGGTGACTGACGACACCGGATTGGAGGCCCTACGAATCGGTTTTTTAGGAAAGAAAGGAAAGCTAACTGCCGCCAGCGCTGGCATGCGAGATGTGCCAAAAGAACAAAAAAAGGAAGTCGGTCAAAAACTGAACGAGACGCGGCAAGCCATCACGGCAGCTCTAGAAGGCAAAGGTGCAGAACTCATAGCTGCCAAGGATGCTGCCCAGTTTGATGGGATAGATCCCACCCTTCCTCCTCGTGACCTGCCCAGAGGCGCACAACACCCGCTGACACTCGTGCAGGACGAGGCGGTGCAGATATTACGCCGCATGGGTTTCGCCCTTGCAGAAGGTCCCGAGATCGAAACTGAGTGGCATTGCTTCGATGCCCTTAATACACCTGCCGATCACCCTGCTCGAAATGAAAGCGATACCTTCTACTTCGAGAACGGCAAACTGCTACGAACCCACACATCTTCGGTCCAGATACGGACCATGGAGAAGCAAGCACCTCCCGTCCGCATCATAGCTCCAGGCAGTGCCTTTCGACGCGATGAAATCGATGCCACACATCTTAGCGCCTTTCATCAACTAGAGGGGCTTTATGTGGATTCCGGCGTGACCTTAGCCGATCTAAAAGGCACTCTCGAGTTCTTTTTCCGCGCACTTTTCGGCGAGGATACCGAAGTGCGATTCCGCCCCCACTTCTTTCCATTTACTGAACCCAGCTTCGAAGTTGACCTAAAGCTACACGCTGCCGGCCACGCGGCTAAATGGATTGAAATCGCTGGATGCGGGATGGTCGACCCTGCCGTGTTAGAATCTGTCAGCGAATCGCGTAAAGATGATGCTTTCACCACAGAGGGGGTGAGTGGCTTTGCCTTTGGTATGGGTATCGACCGGCTGGCTATGATCAAATATGGCGTCCCTGACCTGCGTCTCCTTATTGAAAATGACGTCCGGTTCCTCGGTCAATTCGCCTAACCTTTTATCCATCCAAATTTCATGAATACTTCTCTCAAGTGGCTGCGTGACCACGTAGACTTTTCTGACTTCAGCATCGAAAAACTGGATGAGCTGCTCACTTTCGCCGGAATCGAGGTGGAGGGCATCCGCAATATGCCTAGCAAACTTGTCGTGGCTAAAGTTCTGGAGTCAGTGCCGCATCCAGACGCCGACAAGCTGTCCGTATGCCAAGTAGATGATGGCTCTAAAACAAAGCGCCAAATCGTTTGCGGTGCCAAAAACTACAAGGTAGGTGATCTAGTGCCGCTAGCGCTACCGGGCTGTCAGCTCGACGCTGGGGGGGGGAAGACCTTTGAAATCAAAGAAGGCAAGCTTCGCGGGGTGCCATCTCTGGGTATGATGTGCGCCGCCAGCGAGATCGGTTTAGCCAAGGACTCTGATGGGCTCATGATTTTACCCGAAAACCTGAGCCCAGGCACACCCATGGCCGATCTTTATCCAGCTGTCTTCGAGCTGGAAATAACGCCGAATCGACCGGATTGCCTGAGCCATCTAGGAGTCGCACGCGAGCTAGCCGCCCTTGTCGGAAAACCACTACTCGGCGTTTATGACCATACCGGCAGTGAGA
>JAHDIL010000146.1 GCA_020630835.1 Verrucomicrobiota bacterium | reverse complement strand
AGGGCGCCGAGGCGAGCGAAGCCGCCAGCGCCTTAGTCTGTGCGGAAACGCCACCAAGCATGCGAGCGAGTTCGGTCAGACGCTCTTCCCCTTCCATTAGGCGCAAACTGCAGGTGGTTTGCTGCTTAACGACTTTCTTTTCGACCACGAAGTGTTGGTCAGAGCGGGAAGCAACTTGGGGCATATGGGTGATAGCAAGAATTTGCCGATCTTTGCCGAGAGCATCCAGCTTCTCGCCTACGACAGCAGCGATCTCGCCACCGACGTTGGCATCGATCTCATCAAAGACGAGCAATGCGGTGTCATCTTGCTTCGCTAATGCGCTTTTGATGGCAAGCATGAGACGCGCGATTTCCCCGCTTGAGGCTACTAACCGTAGCGGTTGCATCGGCTCTCCAGGGTTCGGGCCGAAAAGGAAGTCCACTTTTTCCGTGCCTCCAGAGGACGGGGTGGCGAGGTCCTCCCAAACGACCTGAAACAAGGCTTGATGAAAGCCGAGGTCTTTCAGGTGCAGCGCCACGGCCTTACTGAGCTTCGGCCCTGCTTTGTGTCGAGTCTGACTGAGCTTCTCTCCTTTCGCACGTAAATTTGCTTCTGCTTTGCGGATTTTCTCCTGGATAGCGGCTTCTTCATCCTCACGGCCTTCTGCACGGTCTAGGCGCGTTCGAGCCTCGGAGGCAAATGCTAAAATGTCTTCTACAGAGGCTCCATACTTTCTGCTCAAATTGTCAAAGGTCTCGATTTCCTCCTCCAAGCGGAGCATTTCATCAGGAGCAATTTCCAGAGTCGAACGATAGTCCTGGAGACTCTGTTCGAGTTCTCCTAATTGAGCAGTTGCGGAGTCGACATCTTCCATCCAGTGAAGGACTTCCGCGTCGCCTTCGCCAGAGTTGTGCAATTGCGAAACATGCCTTGAGACATCTGCGAGAGCCGCAGTGGCTGAGCTAAGTGCATTCATGGCATCCGAAGCGCGCTGCCCCAGACGGGTTCCATTCTGCGCCCGCCGGTAGGCCAGTTCCGTCTGCTCATGAGTGTTTGTGTTTAAGGCGGCAGCATCGATCTCTTCCACCTGATAACGAAGTAGCTCAACTTCGGCTCCTGAGAGACTCTGCGCGCGCTGGAAGTGCTCCAGATCCCTTTGTGCCTGGGTCCAATCAGCATAAGCTTTTAGATAAGCGTCTTTTTCCTTCTGGTTTCGAGCATAGGCATCCAGCATGCGCAGTTGGTTGTCCTGGGATAGCAGTTTCTGATGCTCGTGAGGTCCATGTAGATCAACTAGGTGCTCTCCCAACTTGCGCAGGAGCGTTACCGTGCAGGGACTGCAGTTGGCATATTGCCTATTTTTGGAACCGATCTCCCGTTTGATCATCAGTAGGCCGTCCTCACAGGGGGAGATACCACTTTCCTCAAGGAGCTCATTGATGCTGGCTAGCTGTTTTGAAGATCCATTCAGATCGAAGGTGGCCACTACCTCACAGTTTGCAGACCCACGGCGGACGAGAGTGGCATCAGCCCGCTCCCCGACGATGAGTTTTAAAGCACCCACAATCATGGATTTGCCCGCTCCAGTTTGTCCCGTCACACAAATAAGCCCGCGGTCGAGATGCCACCGCAAATGATCTACAAGGCCTAAGTTTTTTATGGAAATTTCGGTGAGCATGATAAGGAAAAATAAAACGTGTTCGCACGAACTTAATAGAGTATTTGCGAACAGCAAGTTTTATAATTGATTTTTTGAACACGTTACATTCACATTCTCTTGGTTCTTCGAAATCAAATACACCTTAAATCATGCCAAGGCCTCCTACACCTAGGGGCATCGGGCTTGCGAAAGGACTGCAGGCCATAGCTCCTGACTCAGGAGGCAGACATCCATCCCTCGCACCTCTAGAGCGTTATTGAGGAGATAGAAAAGAGGGGGCTCGAGATTTATTGATCTCCATTTTCGCCCTCTATTTCGTCGTCAGGAATGGGCTTCGCACGGCCGGTTGCTACCTCGATGATACTGCCGGTCATTGTTCCCATTTCGACGATTTCCGCCTCAGTCAACACGCGGTCCTCTGGAAGCTCGATGAGTTTTCGCATGGCAGCGAGGCCTTCGTTGATCTGCAGGAGAGTTTGATTTTCCGGCATACGAGCTTTCAGGGTATCCGCTGTGACGACAAAGTAATCTAGCACCTCAGGCCTGCCCAGGAGCTTGGCTTTGTTTACATCGTAGGGTTCCAACGAGGCGGCGCAGCCTATTTCGAAAGCACGGAGCCAACCTCCTAAACTTAGGAGGTTCGCCACATCGACATCCCGCAGTAGCACCATTTCTTTCTCCACATCGCGTTGTGTTTTGGAGAGTTCCTTTCGTAGAGATTCCCAATCATTGTCGGCCGCTTTCTCGATTAGGCTTTTCAAGTTGGCAGAAACCTGCACTCCGGAGCCGAGCGCTTTAGCATGTTTCAGCAGAGAGCGCCCTACTGGCTCGAGATCGAGTAGTTGCTCACCTTCCACCGCATGGAATCCATCAGCAATCAAAGTCCCTGCCGTCAGCGCTAGGCTGATCCGATCCATGGTCGTTCCTTCCGGTAGTTCACGCCGCAGTGCCTCATAGGGGAGAGGGCGCAAAGCTCTTAGGTCAGCAAATATCAACTCGATAGAGGGAGTCGTGAAATCGTTGACGCCGAATTCTTCACGCACATGCTCGTCTTCTAATAAGTAATCAGGAATGTCCTGTGCTGAGGCAGCTGGAGCAAACCAAAGGGCAAGGGCGAGCGAAAGACCTAAAGGGAAAAAGTCGCGAGAAATCATGGTCGGGTGGAAAACAGTGACAACAGGTTGAGCTACTCGAAGAAAAAGACGTTTCGGAGGCATCGTCTACGAAAAAAATTTAAACAATCATTAAGATGTTTAGGATGTGTTGATTTTTTAAAAATCTTTTATATATTAGCAGGCCTCAGAGTGTTTTTCTAAAATTTTTAACCTTTTAACGTTTCTGGCTAGATGAATCGGTATCTTCTCAGCGTCTCTTTTCTATTGCTGCCTCTCTTGCTGACGCAGTGTTCAGTCCCGTCGGCGTCTCACAAGCAATATTCTCAGTCGATGGAGGTGTCGGTTCCGATGCAGAAAATTGCCCTGTATAAAAAAGGGATCCTCTCGAAGACCTACCCCATCTCGACGTCCAAATTTGGATTGGGCAATACGAAGGGCAGCTACAAAACGCCCCTAGGGAAGATGGAAGTAGTCGAAAAAATCGGCCGAGGAAAGCCAAGCGGAGCTGTCTTCAAAAGCCGCAAGTGGACAGGCCAAATCGTAAAGCCTGATAGCGGTGGTCGCGATCCTATCGTCTCACGTATCCTGCGGCTTAAGGGGCTAGAGAAGCGAAACAGCAATACGTTTTCTCGCTGCGTCTATATTCATGGGACTGCTGCCGAGCGCCATATAGGCAAGCCTGTGAGCTATGGCTGCATCCGTATGAAGTCGAAGGATGTTATCGACCTTTTTCGGAGAGTGGACAAAGGGGCCATCGTCTATGTGTCAAAAAACCGCCTTTCTCACTTGAGCGGAGGAGCCCAGAGGTCCGAGGAGGACAAAGCTCCTGTAATTCGGAAGAAACCAAGTTCTCCCGGGACAGTGATACCAGAGCCGTTGCGGCCCGCTAGTCCAATAAAAACCAGCCTGCCTGTGCCACGGCCGAGCGAAGTCGCCCCAGGCGTCCCTGTGATCCAGGCTCTCGACCAGCAAGAGGGCGGTGATTTGCCGGCCAGCGCGCCAGCTGAGCCCGTCACGAAGCAGGCTCTGGAGGCAGCGGGTTTCCAGCCTGCCTATCTCGAGCTGCGGGAGATACCCCACATTGAACTTGACGAATAAAAACGACCGACTATATTCCGCGCCCCTGCCGACGCGGGGAGCAATCAACAATTCTAAAAACTTTTCTTCATGGCTAACTCTGCATCCGCCCGCAAACGAGCACGTCAGACAGTTGTTCGCACGGAACGCAACCGCGCAGCTAAGTCTCGAATCAAGACTTTTCGCAAGCACGTTCTTGCCGCTGTTGAGGCTAAGGATCTTGAAAAAGCCAAAGAGGCCTACAGTCATTTCTCTTCTGCTGCCGATAAGGCTGCCAAGCGCGGAGTGATTCACAAGAACACAGCTAGCCGCCTCAAGAGTCGCGTGGCTGCTCAAGTCAACTCGCTGAGCGCTGCCTAGTGAGGTTCATCGTTGATTGATAAAAGCAACCCTCGCTGTCACAACGGTTGAGGGTTTTTTTGTGCCCTGATGCGGGCGATATAGGAACTATTTATTGTCCTGAGCTCTGTGTTAGCGGCACAGTAAGATCGCGATAGAGATCACTCGATACGGTGAAAAGATCGGGGCTTTCATCAATGCGGCAAAAATAGCTCCGGCCCGAAGGGGTAGGGGCAAAGCGTAACTCGTATTTTTTCTCCGCCGATTGTCCAAGGGCGATATCTCGCTCCAGCACGGTTACCTTGATCGTTGCGGTTGGAGTTTGTAGGGCCTCAAAGGCTCCTTGCTGCCGCAATAGCCAAGTTGTCGCAGTGAGAGAGGACAGTCGGTCTCGGAACCCCGTGAGTGATCCTCGATCGAGGAAATTAGTCGCATCGAGCCCGTCCCGCTCTGCCGACCAGCTATCCAGGCGTCGGTCATAGGTGAGGCTGAGTGTTTCACGGCTCGATACCTCTCGATCGATTTTCACTAGGCGAGAGGACGAGAATGAAAACACGTTAAGCGATTTCCACTTGATAGGATGCGATGGGACGAAGTTTAGAAAGGTAGGGTCAAGCTCTGAGATTTGCTTTTGCCCGGCAAAGTTCGCAAAGAGGCGCTGTCCTTCATCCGAATCTTTCAAGCCGAGGTTTAGGACGGTTGTGACAGACTGCAGACCACCCTGAGCTTTAGGATTGGGGATCTGTGATTCGAAAGTGATACGGCGAGAAGGTGGTTCCAGTCCAAATGCAGCAAGGTCTTCCTGCGGATCATCGATAAAGCGAACCACCTCTGAATCATTGAAGCCCTCGACCAGAGCTTGTATGGCAGGGACATTGGCACGCTCCAGCTCGTTGTTTAGGCGGACGCCCCAGCCGATGCGGTCGGATTTGCGCTGGGCGAGCATTATGATCGGCGGATCAAGGCGGCTCTGAATCGTGATTTGCGACAGGTCTACTAGCGACAGCTTGCCAAGAGAGCGATCACGAAAAGCTGCTAACTGCGCGGGAAGTTGAGCGATAAAGTTTGTCTGCAGCTGGAAAGTCCCTGGGCGATCCGACGCTCTGGCCTCGACCTGGGTAGGTGCTAGAGGGTCTCTTTTTGTTGCCTTGCCGCTTTCGGGACGCGTCTGGAGATAAATCTGGATGGGGCGTTCTAGTCCAAGGGGGCGAAGCGAAATGACTGCCGAGCCTGGCGGGAGTGGCGAGGGGATGGAGAGGGCGGACTCATTGGCTACTTGAATTTCGAGCGCCTCCAGAGAGGCCAAAGACGTAAGAAAACCTTCTACTGCATCCT